>NZ_JAOANA010000013.1:0-134994 GCF_032335535.1 Alkalihalobacillus sp. MEB130 | reverse complement strand
TCTTTAGAATTAGTGAGTGAATGTGGTGCAGGCGGGAAACCCCTTCAGTGGGCCTTTTAGGCCAAGGCCGGTAAGAGAGGCTTTCAGCCGCAGAGCAAACCACCAGTTCACACTGGTGGTTTTGATTTTAGTTAGCCATTTATGCGATGTAGGCAGACCCCACTACTACTAGTAGAATGAATAATACGACAATTAGTGTAAATCCACCAGTTCCAGTTACGTGACTCATAAAAACATTCCTCCTTTTTATTAGCTACAATGTTATGACTATGTATCAACGTAAAATGTGGGAGGGCAGATGCCTAGAAATAGGAAAGGTCGGAATTTTCAGATTTAAAAACAGATGTTAGAAAAAGAAAGGATTTTGTCATAAAAAGAAGAAATATTATAAGTTGTAAAAAAGAAGTTGGAGGGAACTATGAGTCAGTCAGATTTTTTAATGAAAATTACGGAGTATCAAACCCCATTTTTGAATGCATTAGCAGCTATTTTTACGTTTTTAGGGAATGAGGAATTCTACTTTCTAATCGTTCCACTTGTTTACTGGTGTATAACAAAGCAAGCAGGCTTTCGGCTATTTTATATTTTTCTTTTATCAGTAACGGTAAATGCATTTTTAAAAATTACGTTTGCGATTCAAAGACCTATAGGAGTGGAAGGAATTCATTCTCTCTTTATTGATTCGGCAGAAGTAGGCAGCCATTATCCTTATGATTCGTTTCCAAGTGGACATGCTCAAGGTTCCACTACTTTGTGGGGCTACCTTGCCTACTTAGTTGCTAGGCCATTATTTTGGTTGTTTTCAATTGTCCTTATCTTATGTATTTCCTTTTCACGTCTTTATGCGGGGCTTCATTGGCCAACAGATGTAGCAACTGGAATAATGATCGCAGTCACAATCTTATTTATTTCAATTCGCTTGCAAGATCGACTGTCAAACCTATCAGAAAAAGGAAAGTGGATGTTAGCTATCGGAACCCCGCTTGTCATTGTTAGTGTTTTCCCTGAAGAAGAAGGAATAAAATATGCAGGTTTTTTATTAGGTGCAGGTGTTGGCTACTTATTGGAACATAAAACAGTAAGTATGGTCATTGCAACGGAGATTTGGAGAAAAGTGTTAGCATATGCAGTAGGAATTATTGGTCTATTTGGATTGCAAGTCGGATTAAAAGTTTTATTCCCTGAAATGATGTTGTTTGATTTTATACGTTATGGGTGTATTGGATTATGGGGATTGTATGGTGCACCATATATCTTTATCAAATGTAAAATTTATCAACGTGAAAAAGAGATTCCACTTCCTAAAGGGCAAATATCTATATGAGGGATTATTCCTGAAATAGCTGAAAAAAGGAGAAGTCTTGAAAGGGAGGCTTCTTTTCTTTTTGTTTCTTCTAACATGTTGAGTACTAAAGACATATCTAAAATCTTTTGAGAAAAAAAGAAGGAAAGGGCGTGGCTTTTGCTATAACAGTCGCATACGATATAGCATCAAAAAGAACGGAGCGATGAACATGGCTACGAAAAGCAAAAAGAAAAAAGCAGCCCCAAAAATTACGCCATCAGAAAAATATCAATATACAATGAAAATGGTAACCTCAGCAACTTGCTTCTCCTGTAAATACCAATGCGAGAGAGGATTGAGGTACTTAGATAAAATGAGCAAACCAGGTGCAATAGGAAAAGGAGTTCCTTGTCATTTAACGAAAGGGAAAGCGTTTAAATAAAGATTCAAACAAATTCTATTCTATTAATCTAGAAGAGGAAATCTGTCAATAGGTTTTCTCTTTTTGTTTTAAAAGTTTACCAAAATGAGAAAAATGAGAATGAATTGAACGATAACGTTGGAATTTTGTTCAAAAATGGTATAGGTTAGAATGGAATAGAAAATAAGAGGGTGACATACAGTGAATAAAAAATGGGGTATAGTAGGGCTGTTAATAGGCCTTCTCTTGCTAGTTACAGCTTGTGGACAGACGGAGGAAGAACAAGGTTCAACAGGAGTGGTGGATGAGCTAACGGTCATAGAAGTTGACTTAGACGTTCCTGAATTAGCTGAGGTTGGTGAAGTTGTTACATTTAGTAGTGCTGTAACACAAGGTGATGATTTGGTTGAAGATGCAAATGAAGTTATCTATGAGATTTGGAAGGAAGGACAAAAAGAAGAAAGTGTCATGATTGAAGCAGATGTTCAGAATGGACACATTTATTTATTAGATTATATCTTTGATGAAGAAGGGTTGTACCACGTCCAAACGCACGTAACGGCACGTGGGTTGCACCGTATGCCGACTGCGCAAATCAGTATCGGTGATTACAATGAAGGTAACGATGAGGTAGCAGAAGAAACGGGGCATGAGCATAGTCATGAGAATCATGACCATCATCATGATCATCACCACGATGTAGAAATAGAGACAAACTTGAAGGATGATAAAGTAGTTATTCATCTTATCATTGATGGAGAAGACTATATAAACGGAAATGTAACGTTTGAAATGTCAAAAGAAGGAGATGAACAAACAAGGTGGCTTGATCTAACAGAAGTTGGAGATGGAGTGTATGAACTTCCTCATATTGAACAATATAGTGGGACATACGTAGTCACTGTTCATATCCAAGATGATGAATTACATGAACATATTGATATAACTCTTGATTTTTAATTGAAGAAGAGGAGACCCAGTAACATTACATGGGCTCCTCTTTTATTTCATTATAAATTAAGCAGAATTACGTTTTACCTTTTTAACTTTTAACGCTTTAATTTTAGAAATGTTTAAGACATAATTGTCGTCTGTGACAATGCAATCTTCGCCGTTAATCTTGAGGCGATACATATCCTTCCTAACATCTGACTTAGTAGTGAAATTAACTTGCTGTCCGCTGTGAAATTCAACGGAGACTTGAAATTTTTTCATACTAATCAGCTCCTTATTGATAGTATACCATATTTTTCATAAATCTATAATTCCTTCTAGAAGAGGTAGCCACATGATTAGGTTAACAAGAAAAAAAGACATGTTTAAAAAAACGTGTCTTTTTATTTCTACACTTGTTTATCGTACTCTTACTTCATTGTATTATGAAGTTTCGTCCATTATTAATAATTCTCATATTTTATTCTTTTTTTATGTTAAGTTTGTCGTGTTGAAAAAAGAAAAAATTAAAAGTTTTTTGAAAACGCTTGCAAAAAATGCAACATTTACTATAATAAGAAGTGAGAGAATTGTCATATTTTTTCGGTAGAATCTCCAAAGACAATAGTAGGGAGTGATTCTTAAAATGGTAACATTTATTGAATTAAAAGCTGAATTTGAAAAGAAATTACATAGACAGCTTACAGCACAGGAGTTAGATATTATCACGTTTTTAGTTCGTACTCAATCAACGGAATTGAAAAATAATACTTTAATATTACATGATTTGTAACAATAAATATTGGTATCGAATGAAGACGCTTCTTTGCGTCTTTTTTTTTATATAAAAAAAAAGAATTTGTTTACACTAATAACAGAGGAGGAGATGTTAATGATAGCAATAATTAAAGCGGTACGTAGATTATTGGCTAACGTAAAACAAATGAGTGAACTTGTTCATTTAAATATCATAAGTTTGTTTTATCTCCTTAAACTAAAGAGCAATTCTAATTATTGAATTGTCCCTTATGTGGTTAGCTCCCTTTTACAACAGGGGGTAACCACCCTCTAAGAAAAATGAAAGGGGTTGATTTTTTGGCTAACTCGCTAGAAGCCATTTGGAACGTACTTGCTAAAGGCGTTGATAACTTGAATGAACCGAAATCTCCACTACATATTGGCGAGGTCATGGACTGTTGGACATATGTAACAGCTCTTGGTGAATTTATTCGTTATGAAGAGATTTGTCTTAATACAACTACAGATAGTGAGTGTAGAGAGATGCTAGTAGGCGCAATAAAAATGTGCGAAAATCAATCAGCAAGATTGAGTGAATTTATGAAAAAGGAAGGAATTCCGTTACCTGAGGTTACGGCTCCAAAACCTAATTCTGAGCCGAATGCAATTCCCCTTGGCGTAAAATTTACAGATGATGAAATAGCAAATGGAGTTACTCTAAAATTAACAAATGCAATGATGTTAAGCTCAAAAGGGCAAGTCGATGCAATTAGAAGTGATTTAGGCATCATGTGGGTTAAATTTCATCTCGAAATGGTCACATTTGGGACAACATTAAAATCACTCATGTTAAAAAGAGGGTGGCTAAAAGTTCCTCCATATTATTATCCACCAGGTCAACCATCCTAATATAAAAAACTCCAGTATTCACTTTAGATAAATACTGGAGTTCCTTATTAAAGCCAGAAATCCATTTCTCTTATATCACTATATTGTTGTCTAATTAGTTGTTCTTCTATCTTCATTTCTTCATAAGCTTTTTCTTCTGACTCGGAAGATCCATATTGTAGTACATAATCACCATTCAGTAATATGGCTGTAACTTTCCAATGCACCATTGACATCCCCCCTAGTAAGTAATGTAACAAATTATATTCTGTAGCATTACTTTTTATTAAAAGGAATGACTGAAATAAAAACTGTTTTTTTATTTTTTTGATAATGGCAAGTGGTTTAAAACTGAACTAGCCCCTTGTTATAAATCCATCCGGTCGAAAGGGACTAAACGTGTCAATTGAGTGAGCCATGACAGCACCAGACTGAGGAAATTGTTTCCTAAACTCGCGACATGCGTTTACTCTATAATCATTTAAATGAGTAATGATAGGATCATATTTAACAAGTACTTCAGCCATAACAGAAAGTGAAGTAACGTATTCTTCTTCTTTGGGATCGTACGTAACTGTATGAATTTTTATATCCGTTACTTTCACTGTGTTACTTAGATAACTCTTCATTTTCTTTATTTGTTGATTTTGTTCTTCCTGTAACGTATCTTCTTGTGAATGTAAATACATTCTTGCTTCACAAAAAGCTTTTCCTCTATACAAAATAAAGACCTCCTTACATAAACAATATTGTATCAGAAGGTGCAATCTAAGTGTAAAATGAAAAAAATCTCCAATTTAGGAACAAAGCATGGCTTTCTGAAATAGATAATAATGTAAGCGCTATTATAATGGCCCTTATAATAAATTGAAGGAGGAGTAAAATGGGGGAGGACAAAAGAATAGATCGAATGGAAACGAAGGTTATTCACTCAGGTTACAATCCAAGCAAACATTACGATAGTTTAACCCCGCCAATTTACCAAACATCGACATTTGCATTTTCGTCTATGGAACAAGGAGCAAAGAGGTTTTCTGGAGAGGAATCAGGTTACATTTACTCAAGGCTGTCTAATCCGACTGTTACGATTCTAGAAGAAAGAGTTGCAAGCTTAGAAGAAGCGGAGTCTGCATTAGCTTTTGGATCAGGAATGGCAGCTGTCTCATCCGTCTTAATGGGGCTAACAAAGGCGAACGATCATATTTTGTGCTCAAAGGGTCTTTATGGCTGTACATTTGGTTTGTTGCAACTAATGAAAGAAAAATACAATATTACATCGACGTTTTCAGATCTTCAAACAGAAGAGGATCTCTTGTCAAATATACAAGAAAATACAGCATGTATTTATATAGAGACTCCTATTAATCCAACGATGAAGGTCATTGACCTTGAACTTGTTACCTCGTTTGCAAAGAAAAAGGGAATTAAGGTTATTGTAGATAATACGTTTTTAACTCCGTATATTCAAAAGCCGTTGCTTTTAGGTTGTGATCTTGTGATTCACAGTGCAACTAAATATATGGGTGGTCATGGAGATGTAATTGCAGGGGTCATTGCAGGGGAAAAAGACATCATTAATTATATAAGAAAAACCACACAAAAAGATATCGGTGGAGTCCTCTCCCCTTTTGATGCTTGGCTCTTAATACGCGGCATAAAGACGTTAGCTGTTAGAATGGATCGGCATTGTGATAATGCTTTAAAATTAGTTAGTTTATTAAAAAAGCACCCAAGAATAAAGGCTGTCTATTATCCAGGTGACATAGAGCACCCTGATTATTTAATAGCAAAAAAACAAATGAAAAAAGGCGGTGGTCTTCTTTCATTTGAACTAGAAGGAACATATGAAGAGGCAGTAAGATTTGTAAATCGCTTAAAGTTGATAGCCATTGCGGTAAGTCTTGGTGATGCGGAAACATTAATACAGCATCCTGCTTCAATGACACACGCTGGCGTCCCACCTAATGCAAGAAAAGCAATGGGGATTTCTGATGAATTACTTCGATTGTCAGTAGGTTTAGAGGCGTGGGAAGATATATGGGAAGATGTAAAACAGGCTTTAGATTCCTTTTAAAATAACGTCCCACAAGGTATGTAGATAGAATCACTGAAAAAGTTCTTTTTTGTAGATTCGGGGAAGTGCAATGGCTTCACGCGTTGCGTGCCTGCTATGAGAAACCCGCTCATAGCAGGCTTAAAAGAATGCAACGGGTCTGTTCATTGCTTGAAGGGCACTGTGTGGGACCCTATTGTATCTAAACTAAAAGATATGATCCTCTTTCCTTTTTTCACCGTTCTCTCTTTGTTCGATAATATCTTCAATGATTCGTGAGTGGACGGTAGCCCATGATCTCTCTCTAAAATGAACGCTAACGCTAAACGTTACGGCCAGTAAATACACGAAAACAAAAACTAACCATAAATAACCATCGTCATTTTCAAAGAATTCTTGTACTTGATTTCCAAATATAAAAAGAATCCAAGGAATAGCCGTTACAAGAATCGGAATTAATCCAGATCCATTCTTTTCTTTTAATATCCAATAATGAATATTCCCTAGCATCGTGGAGTCAATTGATTCATAAAAAGTCCGAATTTCTTTTAACTCTTGCAGTTCTTTTAATTGTTCAGGTTGTATACCTTTACCTGATTTTTTTTTGAGTTTCAGATAAAATTTATGAGCATCTCCTCGAAATGAAAGCATAACCCCCTCCTAATCCTTCTCTATTGTAAACTTGCTTCATTATCTGAAGTGTCTTTCACTAGTCCTATATTACTATCCTAGACATCTATTCACTTAGATAAACTTGATTTTGAGAGGTTTCAACAGTTGGCGCTTTTAGTCATTAAAGAAAGGTGTCTCATCTTCTTACATTATTATCCATAATCCAAATTTTTGTACTATAATAATACAAGAAATGCGTTTTTCTTTTCATCGAAGGAGGGGATTGATTCTACTATTCTCCTTTTTACACATTATCTTTACTACAAAAAATGAGAACATACGGAGAATCCAAGTCATAACTTGCAACTTTTGAATACGTAATTCTTGTACAATAGTTGGATGAATTGTTCAAACTTAGTTCATATTCAGTTCATTTATAAATGATAGAATGAGACTTATGGATTAAGATGTGGTATCGTCGTCACGTTTCTTACACGATCGTTATAAAATTTAGAATCATTGGAGGATAAGTGGATGTTACGTAAGAAGAATTTTTGGGCCTTATTATTAGTTATCATCATGGTTGCTTTAGCAGGGTGTAGTTCACAAACCACCAATCAAACCGTTTCTGCCGATGAAGAGGAAACTCAAATTCATCCTGTAGAGCTTGCAGAAATAACAGAAGATACATTGTCAGATGAGTTGAAATTAACTGGCCATGTAATGGCTGGATCACATATGGCCGTATTGCCGATGTTAACTGGTGAAATAAAGGCTGTACATGTAAAAAATGGGGACACTGTTCAACGTGGTGACACCTTATTTGAATTAGACGCAACGGATGCTGAATTAAACATTGCTCAAGCTCAGGCTGGCTTAGAAGCTGCTGAAGCAAGTTTGTCAAGTGCGAAGAACATGAGAAATCAAAGTATTCAACAAGCTGAATTACAGTTAGAGCAAGCAAAGAATGCGTTTAATATGATTTCTAGTGCTGAAGACTCTTCAGATATTGATTTGTCTGAGGTTCCAGAAGAGCTTCAAGCTGTATTTGGTAGATTACTAGGGGGGAACATGCCCACAGAGCATGATAAACAGCAAGCAAAAACTGCTGTCAAACAAGCCGAAATGGGATTGGAACAAGCAAAAGCAACCGATCAAATTAAAGCCGCTGAAGCGTCAGTTAAACAAGCAAAAATCTCAGTAGAAATGGCAAGTCAACAAAAAAACTACGCGGTTGTAAAAGCCCCTATGTCAGGGCAAGTAACCGGTCTTGACGTAAGTGTTGGAGAGATGGCTTCACCTCAGGCTCCGCTTGTGCAAATCGTTCAAATGGATGCCCCTGTTGTTGAAGTGAACGTGAATGAATCGATGTTGCCAAATCTTGGAGAAGGACAGGACGTCACTGTACACATTCGCTCTTTTAATCAAACGTACGAGGGGAAGGTAACCTATATAAGTTTATTGCCTTCTGAGCAATCACGTTCCTATACGGTTGAGATTGAACTATTAAATGCTGAGCCGAATCTCCGAGTAGGGATGTTGGCTGAAGTAAGTCTAGATATAGGAGGAGATTTAAAACAAACTGTTGTACCTGTAAATGCTGTAATGGAGCAAAATAATGAACAATTTGTATATGTCACAGCAGATGGTGACAGTGTAGAAAGACGTGTTATTACAACAAACGGTGAAACCGCAGAATGGTTTGGAATTGAAAGTGGTTTAGAAGTAGGGGAATATGTGATCGTGCGTGGTAGTCATCAGCTTTATGATGGGGCCCTTATTAATATCCGTAATGAAAGTAGACCTAGCATTACAGAAACAGTGGAAGAAGAACGACAAAGTGAAGAAGATGAAGAAGTAGCAGAAAATAAAATGGATGAAGATTCTACAAAAGGAAATTAAAAACGGGGGTACCATAGTTGAGATTAATTCATGAATCTGTCAAACGACCAGTTGGCGTTATCATCATTGCCCTTGTCATGATGATTTTAGGTGGAGTATCGTTAACTGGCTTAAAAGTTGATTTAATGCCAGATATGGACTTGCCAATTGCTGTTGTAATGACACCATATAATGGAGCAGCACCACAAGAGGTTGAGAATCTAGTGACTCGTCCACTAGAGGGAGCTTTAAGTGCGACTGAAGGTTTAGATACGATGCAGTCTATCTCTGCACAAAACCAATCAGTGATCATGTTAATGTATGATTTCAATACAGATCTAGATACGGTCATGTTAGATGTGAGAGAACGGATTGATATGGTGCGCCAAGGGCTTCCCGATGGGGCAGGTGACCCGAGTGTCATGCGTTTTGATCCGAATCAAATGCCAATTATGCAAATAGGAATTTCGGGGAATATGGATCTAACAAGACTTACTTATGTTGCTGAAGATACCATCATTCCTCTGCTTGAACGTATTCCAGGTGTGGGACAAGTGGAACTTACAGGCGCACAAGAACGAGAAATTGTTGTTGAGCCAGATGTTCTTATGTTGCAAAATTATGGAATTACGTTAAATCAGCTCTCTCAAATTATTGGGGGAGAAAGCATGAGTGCACCTGCAGGTGAGGTAGAACGTGGAGGACAAGAGGTCCCTCTACGAATTGTTGGAGATTTTCGCTCAATAGCAGATATTGAAAATATTAATATCCCTTTACAAACTGGTAATACGATTAAATTAACAGAGGTAGCTACTGTCAATGATGCGTTTCGGGAGATGTCGTCCCTCGCATATGTGAACGGAGAACCAACATTAAGTCTTGATATCGTTAAACAAGGTGATGCCAACACTGTAGATGTATCCAATGCTGTAACAAAGCAGATAGAAACCATTGAAAGTGAACTAACTCAAGGAGTAACATTAACAAAAATAATGGATTCAGCAGAATTCATTAATGACTCTATTTCAAGTGTAATAATGAATATGGTTCTTGGTGGAGCTATGGCCATTTTCGTTCTATTAGTCTTTTTAAGAAGCTTTAGAAGTACGTTAATTATTGGCTTATCGATACCAATAGCGTTAATTTCAGCATTTACGTTGCTTTATTTTGCTGGTCAAACCATTAATATTATCACTCTTGGTGGACTCGCACTTGGAATTGGTTTGTTAGTCGATAGTTCTATTGTTATCTTAGAGAATATTTATAAGTATCGTGAGAGAGGGTATAGCCGTGTTGAAGCTGCTAAAAAAGGAGCTTCCGAGGTTTCTTCTGCTGTTATTGCCTCAACTTTAACTAGTTTAGTTGTTTTTGTTCCAATCGTCTTTACTGGGGGCATTGCAGCTGAATTATTTATGCCATTAGCTCTAACGGTTGGTTTTACACTTCTCGCCTCGTTAATTGTCGCATTAACCATTGTACCGATGTTGTCAGGTCTTTTGTTACCGAAGATAAAGGTGGAAGAAGAGCCGAAAGGGCTTGGAAAAGTAAGTGCCGGTATCGGGCGATTTTTTGATAAAGTCGATAACTTTTATCGTAAACTTTTAAAATGGGCAATTAATCGGAAGAAGACGATAGTGTTTGGAACGCTTATTCTACTTATAGCTAGTTTAGGAGGCGTTCGATTCGTTGGTTTAGAACTTATTCCTGCCTTTGATCAAGGGGAAATTTCAGCAAGCTTTGAAATGCCAGAAGGTACGTCATTAGAGGAAACGCGTGAGTCACTAGTTGAGCTTGAAGAGTATCTGTTAGATACAGGTGTGACAGAAGTTGTTTATACCTCTGTTGGTGGCGGAGGTATGATGGGAATGGGCGGAGGAGGAGCGAATAGTGGAGATCTCTATATCCGTCTTGTGCCTAGCAGCGAACGTGATGTAACGACAAATGATGTTATAACAGGGTTTAGTGATTTTGCAGAAACGATTCCGGATCTTGATCTAAGTGTAATGGCTTTTGAGAGTGATGGTATGGGTGGAAATCCGATTGAAATTGAAGTGCGTGGTGAAGATTTTGACACGTTGCGATTTGTCGCTGATGACATTGTTGATATTATTAACGAAGTACCAGGTACAACGAATGTAAGCCATTCTATGGGGGAAGCGCGCCCAGAAGTTCAGATTCTAGTTGACCGTGATATAGCCGCGCAATACGGTTTGTCTTATGCAGATGTCATGCAGACAGTTAGAAATAGTGTAACTGGAGTTGTTGCAACACAAATGCGTACGGAAGGACAGGAAATTGATATCACGGTGATTTTACCAGAGGATTATAGAGGGAATTATAATCAAATTCAGAACCTGCCTATTACAACCCCTACAGGAGATATGATTTCCTTATCTGAGGTTGCTGATTTTGTCCAAGCAGAAGGTCCTACAGTGATTAATCGTCAAGATCAAACACGAGGTGTTTCGATTACTGGAGATATTATGGACAGAGATTTAGGAAGTGTTATGGCTGAAATTGAAGCGGAACTAAATCAGTATATCTTCCCTGAGGGATATGATTATCATGCAGGTGGAGATTTTGAAATGATGATGGATGCCTTTTTTGACCTCGCGTTAGCGTTGGCGCTAGCTATTTTTCTTGTTTATGCCGTCATGGCATTTCAATTTGAAAAGGTCATGTATCCATTTATTGTAATGTTTAGTCTTCCAGCTACTTTTATAGGGATCATTCTAGGTTTCGTCTTAACTGGAAGACCACTAAGTGCACCAGCCTTTATCGGGGTCATAATGCTTGCAGGTATTGTGGTTAATAATGCCATTGTCTTGGTTGATTACATTAACAAGTTAAGAGAACGTGGGTTAAATCGAGAAGAAGCCATCCTAGAAGCTGGACCAACGAGACTTCGTCCGATATTAATGACGATGCTTACAACAGTATTGGCGATGGTCCCACTTGCAATCGGGATTGGAGAAGGTGCTGAACTTCAAGCACCAATGGCAACAGTTATTGTGTTTGGCTTATCATTCTCAACTTTTATTACGTTATTGCTTGTTCCAGTTATGTATATTTACACAGATAACTTTACTAATTGGTGGAAGAGGTTATTTACTCGTAAAAAGAATCAAGTAGAAGAAGCTGAGGTTGAATAGTTCATTTGCTTATAAAGAAGGATGCTATAGGGATAACACTCCTATAGCATCCTCTTTTTTACGATCACTAATAGTTTAGTCACGTTTTGTTTTGCTTTCTTCAGTGTTCTCTTTATTGAACCAAAGAGGTTCTTGGTTATCGACTTCACCATTATAATTAATAAGGATTTCTTCTCCTAATTTAATGTCCCTGAAAGCATAGTAGGAAAATGTATGATTATCAAAGTTAATCTCATAGTTCGCATTTGGTGTATAGGAGTGATTAAAGAGCATTCCGTATCCCAACACAATCGCTCCATGGTTAATCCCATATTCATATACATAATCTGCAAGAACCGTGTGTTCAATTAAAATATCTTGTTCGTTTGGGTAAGGTAATACAGGAGCTTCATGAATAAGTTCTCCTTTTGCTATATCACGTGTAGCAAAAACACCACGATTAAATTCACCATCACTAAGTTCTGATCTTTTGACCTCTATCATCTTGTCACCTACATTTTTCTATTTTAATTTTAATAAAGAAATTATCAATTATTACATTCTTACAGATTTATTGCTTTTTTACAATGATGAAGAGAAAATAGAAAACATTAAACCTCATGACTACATTTTAAGAAGTAGCATTTTTTTCTTTTATGAATGAAAGCATAAATAACTGTTATTATTACCTATTTGGGCTTAAAAAATGGTAAAATGAAAATTATGGCTCAACTATTTGATTGTTACATAAAGGAAGGGAACTTATGTCTGAGGAAAACATTACGAGGTTACATATAGCCGGGAAAGAAGTTATTCTAATTGGTACGGCTCATGTTTCAAAACAGAGTGCAGAACAGGTAAAAGAGGTTATTCAAGCCGAACAACCTGATACAGTTTGTGTTGAATTAGATGAACAACGATATCAATCAATTAAAGATGGTAACAAGTGGAAGGATATGAATATTTTTAAGGTAATTAAAGAAAAGAAAGCAACTCTGCTTCTCATGAACCTTCTTATCGCATCCTTTCAAAAGAGAATGGCGAAACAATTCGGGATCAAGCCAGGACAAGAAATGATTCAAGGAATTGAATCGGCTGAAGAAATTGGTGCAGACTTGGTCCTAGCTGATCGGAACATCCAAATTACATTTTCTAGAATTTGGCAAGGTGTTGGTCTTTGGGGAAGGGCAAAATTAATGATGGAGATAATCTACAGCGTGTTTAGCAAAGATGAAATATCAGAAGAAGACATGGAAAAGATGAAATCAAAGGATATGCTAAATTCAATGCTTCATGAATTTACAATTGCTTTTCCGAAATTGAAGAAACCGTTGATAGATGAACGCGATCAATATTTAGCTCAAAAAATTAAAGATGCTCCTGGAAACAAGATTGTTGCTGTATTAGGAGCAGCTCATGTTCCTGGTATTAAAGAAGAGATTAAAGAAGAACATGACCTTGTAGCATTATCTAAAAGGCCTCCTAAATCAATAGCACCAAGGTTGGTTGCTTGGATCATTCCTCTTCTTATCTTAGGAATTATTGGTTACACCTTTTATGCCAATCCGGAAGTCGGGGTAAATTTAACAATGAGTTGGGTACTGTGGAACGGCTTTTTTGCAGCTATAGGAGCAGCTATTGCGTTCGGGCACCCGTTAACCGTACTCACGGCATTTGTGGTTGCTCCATTAACTTCCTTGTATCCGCTCCTTGCAGCCGGCTGGTTTGCTGGGATTGTCGAAGCGTATATTCGCAAACCGAAAGTTGGAGATTTTGAAAATTTGTCAGATGATGTCTTTACAGTTAAAGGATTTTGGAGCAACTCGGTTACTCGAATTTTGCTAGTTGTTGTTCTTGCTAATTTAGGAAGCACACTTGGATCCATTGTAGGTGGGGCCGATGTTGTTCGAATGTTTATCCAAAATATATTAGGTTCGTAAGATAAAAAAGTCTCAACAGCCATGTTGAGGCTTTTTTGTATTAGTAATTCTTACTATCAATTAATGCATTTATTTGTCCGTTTTCTAGGCATTAAGTTGTAACCTTATGACGTAGATTGTGTCAATTACGTTACAAACCTCTTACCAATGTCGTATTTCCGCGAATTAAATCGATATTTTTAGCGGAACATTGTATAATAGAATATTGTAAGACAGTAGATTCATAAAAGGAGGACGCTAACATGATGGAATGGACGTTAGCCATCCTGTTTGGTGGAGCAATTTTGTTGCTCATTTTGTCTTTTTCTAAATCAAGACAATCAACAAAGGCTGCCAAACAAGAATTAGAGCAATTTTCCATATCAATTATGGAAGAAATGCAAGAGTTACAAAGGAAGATGCGAGATTTTGAGATTGATGCGGAAATCTCAGCAACGGAAAGAGAGAAACAGACATCTTCTCCAAAACAACGAATTTTAATGCGTGAAGTATTAGACTTACATAAGCGCGGATATTCGGTGGAAGGAATTGCGCTTGAAACAGAATTAACAGAAAACGAAGTGAAGCTCTTACTCACTCCTTATTTAGATGAAACAAAAGAAGGGAGAAAAGTGGCAAATGACAGCTAATTCGTTGCGGAGCTTTGCTGGTGGGTTGATGATGGCAGCAACTGTTTGTGGAGCCGTTTATTTTTTTGGGGTAAATGACGTTTCATCGACTCAAGCTGAAGAAACATTGACAGTAGCCGAAATGAAAACCTCTCTGGCTGAAGACGGGTATCATATTTATACAGAAGAAGAATGGCAGGAACATCTGGCAGCAATTACGGCTGAAGTTTATGAAGAGGCAGAAGCCAATGGGACTCAAGGCGAGGAAAGTCAGGAAGAAGAGAATGAAGTATCTGTCGAGTATCGTACTAAGCTCATTTTGACTGTTTCAAGTGGTATGACAAGTATTGATGTTGGTAATGCTCTTGTACGTGCAGAAATTATTGATAATTCGATGGCGTTCTTTAATGAAGTGGAAAGAAGGGGCCTTGCAAATGCATTACGTCCAGGCACGTTTGAAATTGATAGTAACATGAGTCTGGATGAGATCATCTCGATCATATTTAGATAATAAGGGTAGGGATACAATGTAATTTGTATCTCTTTTTTCTTTTTGACACAACTAGATATGAATCCATCAGGTTTGTTCGGATTGGATGGAGGATGTCAGATATCGATAGATCCTGTGATATAATGAAACAGAACGAAAAAGTACATCTAAGAAAGATTAATAGACAGAGGTAAAAGGGGATGCAGGTAGTGGAGAAAATGAGAGATAAAAGTCTGAATGTTTCGTTATTAATGGGTGAATTGAAAAATGATAATTTTAAAATGCAAGGAGTGATGAAAAAAATTAAAGATATTTCGACGAAATCGAATATATTGGCTTTGAATTCAGGGATTGAAGCCGCTCGAGCTGGAGAAGCAGGTAGAGGGTTCGCCGTCGTAGCAACAGAAATAAAGAAGTTTGCTGAAGAGAGTTTGAAAGCGAGCAAGGAGAGTGAAACTCTTATTAATAGCATTTCGGCGAAAGCAAATGAAATTATCGCAATACGCACCGTTGATATGGCATTTGATACGATTGATAAAATTGACCGAAATTTATTTGAACGGAACTGTGATGTTCAAGCGTGGGCAACATTTGATGCTGTGAAAAATGCTCTGTTAAATCCAACTATGGAAACGAAACAAGTGGCAGAAGCGCTTTTGAAAAATATATTTACTATCTATGAAGTGTATTTTGATTTATTTGTTGTGGATTTATCAGGGAAGATTATCGTTGCAGCTCAAAACAAAAATCAAGTAGGTATAAATATGGCCGATCGTGAATGGTTTAAGGAAACAGTAGAAAAGAATACCGTTCATGTAACCGATATGTATCATTCTAATGTTGTTGGTGGTCATACAATGGGATATTCCTGCCCTGTTCATAATGATGCTGGTGAAGTGATTGGTGTATTTACGACTAGATTTAACTGGGAATATATTTATGACATCATTGATCGAGTAAAAATAGACGAGAAGAGTCAACTCTATGTGATTAACAAAGAAGGATATGTAATAGCATCAAGGAACAGAGAAGGAATATTACAAACAAAATTAAACCATTTAAATGCTGTAAAACAAGTTCTGTCTGGAAAAGACAGCCGTGGGTATACAGTGGAGAATAATCAAATATGTGCTTATTGCTTGACGGAAGGATATAATGCATACAAAGGTAAGGGTTGGTCTGTAATTCTTATTGAATCCATTGTGTGAAAATTGAAAAATACTAGAGAATTTCAAGTGATGAATGGCTGATATATAAATTACAAAAGGTTAAGATTAGTAAAGTTACGTGAAAAAGAGGAATAATCTTTATTACGGCCTTACCTATCTAACCTTTTTCATATGGATAAAAATGCTATAGATGGTAGCGGGAGGATAGAGAACATATTAAAATAGAAGAGAAGAAAAAAGGGGGAAACTGATGAGATTAGGAAAGTTATACATAGGAATGGTCTTTGTTAGTATGTGGTTAATGGCTGGTTGCTCGTCAAACGAACAAAATCCAGAAGCTTCAATAGAAAGTTATATTCAGGCTTGGGAAAGCCAGAACTATGAGGTATTAGTTGATTTTCTTACACTAGAATCTATAGAGGAAGTGTTTAATGCAAATCTCAACTTAGCCGAGAAGTATTCGGAAGTTCATGATCAGATGGACGTTTCTGACATACAAGTGAGTTTTGAGTCTAGAGATTTTGAAGAAGAGGACATTAACTGGGATGAGGTAACTGAACTTACTTACCCTATTCAGATAGAGTTTGAAACTCTATTTGGACCGATATCATACGAATCGGATATAAAAGTAGTAAGAGAGATTCAGACGAATGAAGATGGTAATGAGACAGAAGGTTGGTTTGTAACTTGGTTACCAAATCACCTTTTTAAAGGGGTTCAATCAGTAGAAGATGAAGTCGTATATCAAACCGTCCTGCCTCAAAATCGCGGACAAATATTTGACCGTAATGGTGAAGAGCTCGCGGTAAATGGACAGATTAGGCAGGTTGGTTTTCGCTATGATCTAATTGAAAATTTAGAAGAGGAAGCCCAAATCGTTGCAGATATTTATGGTATGGATAGTGAAACCGTTATAGAACGTGCATCGATCTATAAAGGCTCCAATGAGGATTGGTTTGCAGCTGTTATGAGCGCACCGTTAACAGATGAGCGTTATCAGGAGTTGGCAGAAGCAAATGTACCAGGAGTTCTTTTTCAAACGAAAGAGGGGCGTGTATACCCATATGCTCATTTAACTGCACACCTAACTGGGGATATTCGAGAGGTAAATGCAGACGATTTGGAAAAACAGGAGTGGACTGGATACCGAGCGGGTAGCTACATTGGTAGAATGGGGCTTGAGCTTGCTTATGAGGATCATCTCCGTGGAGAAGTTGGATTTGAAGTTCGAGTTGAAGATGCAAATGGGAAGACTCGAGAAGTGTTAATGAATACGGAACCAGAGGATGGGAAGGATCTCTTTTTAACGATTGATGTTGCCATTCAGCAAAAGTTATTTGATTCGATTGGAGATGAGGCAGGAAGTGGAGTTGTCATGGATCCAATTTCAGGAGAGGTGCTAGCATTAGTTAGTCGTCCTGTTTTTGATCCAAATCAAGTTTATTTAAATACAAGGTCACCTGAACGAGACGCATGGTTAGCTGATGAACGGGATGTGAATCGAATTCGTTTTAATCGTACGTTTTCTCCTGGATCTGTATTTAAGCCGTTCACAGCAGTGATTGGAATCGAAGAAGGCGTGCTCGATCCAAGTGAAATCGTAACTATTAAAGGTGAGAAATGGCAGCCAGATAGTAGTAGTTGGGGTGGCTACCAAATAACAAGGGTCAACCCTGAAGTGACAGATGTTGATCTAACGACAGCAATGAAATATTCTGATAATATTTATTTCGCTCAAAAATCGTTAGCAATTGGTGCAGACAAAATACACGAATGGGCTGAGGAATTAGGTTTTTCAAGTGAATTTCGATTTGATTATCCTTTAAATGATTCACAAATAGCGAATGAAAGTTTAGATGATGACATTTTGTTAGCTGATACAGGGTATGGACAAGGAGAAGTGCAAATGAATCCTGTACATTTGACTGCTTTGTACACAATGTTTGTAAATGAAGGAAATATTGTTCAACCAATTTTTCTTAAAGAAAGTCAGCCCGAACTTTGGAAAGAAGGTGTCATTCAACCTAGTACAGCTGAGACAGTGTTAAATACTCTAAAGGCTGTTGTAGCTGATCCAAACGGTACAGCTTACCGCGCGAACTCGGGGCATACTCGTATACTAGCTGGGAAGACAGGAACAGCGGAAATTAAAGATACGCAAGGTACGGAGGGTGATGAAATAGGTTGGTACACAAGTGTGGACGTGGAAAATCCAGATTATCTTGTGACCGTAATGGTCGAAGGGCGCAGTAGTGGTGCTGTAGTAGATATGGCCAATCATTTTTGGGCAAGTATAGAATAAAAGTCATCATTTAAGAATCGAAGAACCCTAGGATACAAGAATTTACTTTGTATTCTAGGGGTTTTCAGTTTAAGAGTCTTACCCCATTTACAGCAATTATTGCATCATGTCTCTTGCAGCAATCAATGCATTATAGTTTGAGCCTAGTGCCTGGATGATCGCACCAATCGTCGTAAGTAATTGTCCGTTCTCTTCACGCTGATTTAATTTGTACACCCCACCTATTGCTTCTAATCCTGCTCCTAGACCTTGTAGAGAATTGCCAAGGGCATATTCCTGTTCTCCCATTAAATGATCAGCCGTGGCACTTATAGAAGCACCCATTGATTGGAGAGCATCTCCTAAAATTTCGATTTGAGTATAATCTATTTCATTTTCATCGTCTACGTCTTGCAAATAGGCTGCTATTGATGAAGTTGCGGCACCTGCACCATCAATCCAATTTCCAGCAAAATTAAGAGGATCATCAGTCGTTACAGTGCCGACCAATAAGGTCCCAACCGCCTGTAAACCTTCACCCACTGTGACAAGTCTATTGTTAATAGTATTAAGACCAGCTAAGGCCCTAACTTCTGCAATTGCAGATATAATCGTACCAATAGCATCTAGCCACGCTCCTGTTAAAAGTTTATGATTATCATTCAATCAAATCCCACCTCGAAAAAATCGCATACAATATTTTATGCTAGCTTTTTTAAAAAGTTAGTAAATTTGTTGGACTAGTCTACTGTAAACTCATAAAAAGGCTTATTCCTAGATTGTATCTAGTGAGCTCTTTTAAAGAAAACAAAAATGAGTGGCCTCAAATTTTTAGGTCTATGTTATGATTTTCATCCATACCCTTTAATAAAGGAGGTATTTTTATGGCTGTATCTCGTTGTACTGATTGTGGGTGTGTTGATCAGGTGGAAAAAAATGGGGGAGAATGCCCTTACTGCGAGCGACTTTTATGTAAAACTTGTCTCGAGAAACAAAAGAAAATATATCTTTGGAACGGTTGTGCAAGCTGCTGTATCGACTATCGTTCATTATTACATAAAGCATGACGCCAATGAGGCGTCTTTATTTGTTTTTGTTCTAATTTATATAATAAAGGGAGGAGTCGGACAACTCTTCCCCTATTCATGTATGGAAAAAAGGTAAGACATCAGTCAAGTATTCTTTTTCGTAATTGTTACGATTTAAAATTGACTTTTCCCTCTTTCTAAAAGTATAGTAATTTATAAAATAATTGCAGAATGTAACACCTGAGGAAAAAAGGAGATTCATATGAAAGCAGCTACATCGGCACTACAATTAAAGCAAGCTGAGACTATAAGCCATAAAGAGTACTTAGTATTGGCGGTACCACTAATTATTTCAGGAATTTCAACCCCGATCTTAGGTGCAGTTGATACAGCTGTGGTAGGTCAAATCCCGAATCCTGCCTCCATCGGTGGAGTAGCGATTGGTGCCGTAATATTTAATACGATGTATTGGTTGCTTGGTTTTCTCAGAGTTAGTACAAGTGGATTTACAGCACAAGCAGAAGGGGCGAATAACCAAACGGAAGTATTCTTATCTTTCCTACGACCGATGATCATGGCGATCTTTTTTGGTTTGTTTTTTATCCTTTTTCAGCAACCAATTTTACAATTAGCACTACGTTTACTTGGAGGGAGCGAAGCCGTATCGAGTTTTGCGGCGGCGTATTTTTCTATTCGAATTTGGGGTGCTCCATTTATTTTATTAAGTTATGTCATGATTGGCTGGCTGATCGGAATGGGAAAGGTTCGATTAGCTTTAGCAACTCAAATCTTAATGAATGTGTTAAATATTATATTAGATCTTGTTTTTGTTTTAAGGTTTGGGATGGGTGTAAACGGGGTGGCGTATGCAACAGTAATTTCTGAAATTAGTGCAGTTATGTTTGGGGCATGGGTTATTTTTCGAGCGAATAAAGATAAGATTGGCCAAATAAGCGTAAGATTATTAGCAAACTCTAAAACACTCATAAAATTGTTACAAGTGAATAGAGATTTATTTTTGCGGACAGTGTGTTTATTGGCTATGACGGGTATTTTCACGGCAAAGGGAGCAAGTATGGGAGAAGTAACATTGGCGGCAAATGCCATACTGTTGCAAATTCATTATATAATGGCATATTTGTTTGGTGGGTTTGCGAATGCATCAAGTATTCTTGTTGGAAGAGCAATAGGAGGTAATAATCTTTCTCTTTATAAACGTGCTTTTTCTCTTTCGGCACAATGGGGCTTTGTGTCTGCTATAGGATTGTCTTTAATTATAGTCGTAAGCGGGCAACAAATAGTTGAATTATTCACAACGATCGTAGAGGTAAGGGTTATTGCTTTGGATGTACTCATATGGCTAATTATTTTTCCATTTGTCGGGTTTTGGGGTTTGCAGTTAGAAGGGATTTTTTCAGGTGCTACAGAGGCAAAATCCATAAGAGATTCGATTGCTCTTGCTTTAATTGTCTTTATCGGAGCAATCTGGTTACTTGTTCCACTATACCAAGAGCATGGAATCTGGATTGCATTTGTTTTATTTAGCTTATCCCGCTCAATCTTTTTATCTTTCTATGTACCGAAATTAACTCGTACTCAATTTCGATAATGATTTTGTAAAAAAGGACATTGATATATTAGCTCAATTTTCAAGAAAATAAAGGAAAAGTTGAACACTAGGTCGAAGTATATGTATAAATACTTTGGAGGTGTAAAACATGTATCAAGTCCCTGAACGTCAGCTGCTAGCTTATCAATTATGTTATGAGATTGAAATGCAACTACGTGAACTGATTCAAACTTATGATATGAATGGCCTCAAAATGAAGTTGAAAACGTATAAAGATGTAGTGTCGGTTGTTTCAAAGTTAACATTAGTAGACACTGGTGAAAGTGTCGATAAGTTAATTCGGGCTAATACGGTTAGAGAGAAAGTGTCAAGAATGAAAAACGTCTCGGATGAAGATATCTGGATATTAGAAGAGTGTCGTGATTCATTACCGAAGATTAATCTTAATAGGTAGTAGTTTAATGACTGACTGTATCAAAAAATAACTTAGTGTGTGGCGATATGACCATTATATAGCTTTTATAAAACCTATAAAAATAGCATCCTATATCGGATGCTATTTTTATGGGTTTTTACAAAGCTATCAAATTACAAATTTGTTTCTAAAAAAAGATTGAAACGCAATCAAACAAAAATAAAACCATGAGAGTGAAATGGTGATAGCTGCAAAAATGTCCGATGGAAAATGCGCTCCAACAATAATTCTGCTTAAAGCAACGGAAATAATCATGAAAATAAAAAGGCTCGAAAACGTAATCACCTGTAATGAATTTCGGATTAAACGATAGCATAAAAAAATTAAAAATGTAAACAAAATAACACTTCTCATTGTATGGCCACTTGGAAAACTATAAGATGCAATTTCAAGAGAGTAACCAAATACTTCGATGACACTCATCTCACCAGGTCTTTCTCGTTGGAAGAGGACCTTCAAAAAGAAATTTAAAGCAATCCCGCCAGAAGTAAGTACAAATAAAAAGATGACATATCCCCATTTTTTGTATACAGATAAACACAATCCAATAATAAGGGATAATATTAGTATGAACTCACCAGAGCCGATTTTCGTAATTGCTTCCATGAGAGTGACAACAAAAGATGAGGAACTCTCAGTGAACCAAGATATGATAGCCTGATCTATTGAAATCAGTCTATCTTTTAGGGACAAAATGGAGATGAAAATAAATAGGAGAAGCGAACAAATTGTTATAATCAAATACTTCTTGTTTGTGTTCTTCATCAAAAGTCACTCTTTCTGTATGTCAGCGTAAGTGCCCATTATACCATCACTCGGTCGCTAGAGAAAGATGCTAATAAACTATCTATTAGCAATATGTAGTTTAATGGCACTGAAGAAAGTATAGTTTGAACTTGAGTCCCAGAGGAGGTCTCTTTTAGAATAGAAGGTCGATTATGTTCATCTCATTTTTTTCCTGTATAATGAATAATTAAGCATCATGATGTGAAGTAGGTAGAGGTGTATAGATAATGACATTACAACAATTAAAATATGTAATTGAAATCGTCCTTTGTGGTTCAATAAATGAAGCGGCACGTAGACTTTATATGTCGCAACCAAGTTTATCAAAAGCAGTAAAGGAATTAGAAAAAGAATTAGGGATCACGATCTTTACGAGAACGACTAGAGGGATCACTTTATCTCCAGATGGAGCTGAATTTCTAGGATATGCTAGACAAGTAGTCGAGCAAACCGAGTTACTTGAGCGTCGTTATTTTAATACAGCTCCAGCACAACAGTTGTTTTCAGTTTCGACACAACATTATGCGTTTGCTGTAAATGCATTTGTCGAAATGATTAAAAAGCATGGTGCCGAAGAATATCAGTTCACATTAAGAGAGACAAGGACTTATGAAATTATTGAGGATGTTAAGAATTTGCGAAGTGAAATTGGAATTTTGTATGTAAGTTCATTTAACGAGAAGGTCATGAAACAAATGCTGAAGGAAGAGGGGTTAGAGTTTCATCCGCTTTTTGAGGCAGCCCCTCATATTTTTGTTAGTTCTGAGAATCCACTTGCTTCTAAAAAAACAGTCTCTCTAGAAGATTTAGAAGCGTATCCTAGGTTGTCATTTGAACAGGGAGAATTCAATTCATTTTATTACTCAGAAGAAATTTTCAGTACAATCCCTCATAAAAAAAGCATTCAAGTAAGCGATCGGGCCACGCTCTTTAACTTATTAATCGGCTTAAATGGGTATACGATTTCAACAGGTATTTTAAACTCAGATTTAAATGGTTCGAACATTGTATCAGTTCCACTAGAAGAAGATGAGACGATTTCAGTAGGGTGGATTGTTCATAAAAAGACACAGTTAACAAGAATGGCTAACCTTTATTTACAAGAGTTGAAGAACATTATTAATTATTATGCTTCTTAATATGCTTTAGGTTCTAATCGACTAACGAACGTTTAAACTAATAGTTAAATATAATATATTGACAAAATAAATAGATTCATAGATAATGATTTTAACTTAATACTGGTACCTTTAATTCAGTCCTGTGAGGCTGACAAGGTAGGTCGTTACAGATAGGGGAGTACTTCGTCTTTTTACGGGGGGCCTTATCTATATTTATGCGTATCTAGGTTTCTTGTCAGCAGAAAAGGTGATGAGAAACCTTTTTTGTGTACATTAAACTATTGATCGTAAACCTCCATGGTGCCAGAAACTAAAACATTGGAGGAATCATCATGAAACAAACAAAATCAGTCGATCGTGATTATGCATTACAACCAGTACCACAATCAGCGAGGCAAGGTTTTTGGAAAATGTTCGCTGTCATGCTAGGATTAACCTTTTTCTCAGCGAGTATGTGGTCTGGGGGGAGTCTTGGAGCAGGGTTAACATTTGCACAATTCATCTTAATTGTGTTGGCAGGAAATTTAATTCTTGGTCTTTATACGGGGGCACTTGGTTATATTGGAGCAAAAACAGGGTTATCAACACATCTTTTAGCACGTTATGCGTTTGGTGAAAAAGGATCCTATGTTGCTTCCTTTATGTTAGCTGCAACACAAGTAGGTTGGTTTGGTGTCGGGGTTGCAATGTTTGCATTGCCTGTTCAAAAAATAACAGGGATCGATTCAACAATTCTCATTGCCATCGCAGGGGTATTGATGACAGCTACAGCTTATTTTGGAATGAAAGCTTTAACGATTTTAAGTATGATTGCCGTACCATCGATTGCCATTTTAGGTAGTTATTCTACATTTGAAGCAGCACATAGTGTTGGAGGGCTTGGGGGCTTACTTGAATATCAACCAGCTGAAAGTATGGCACTTGCTGTTGCGTTAACGATTTGTATTGGTTCTTTTATAAGTGCTGGCACTTTAACTCCAGACTTTGCTCGTTTTGCAAAAACTAAAAAAACGGGTTTCCTTACAACCGTCATTGCATTTTTCATCGGGAATTCATTAATGTTTCTTTTCGGAGCGGTTGGGGCAATTGCAACTGGCGAGTCAGATATTTCGGAAGTGATGTTTTTACAAGGGCTAATCATTCCTGCTATTATTATCCTAGGTCTTAACATTTGGACAACAAACGACAATGCTTTATATGCATCAAGTTTAGGTTTTTCACATATCACAAAAATAACTAAAAATAAGGTAGTCATTTTTAACGGGATTGTTGGTACCGTATTAGCTATGTGGTTGTATAATAACTTTGTTGATTGGTTAACATTCTTAGGATCAACATTGCCGCCAATTGGTGCCATTATCCTAGCTGATTATTTTATTGTTCGACGTGGGAAAGAATTAAAAGAAAGTGCAATTAAAGTTGTAAATTGGTTGGCTTTAGCGGCTTGGGGAATTGGTGTGTTCGCAGCAACATTTATTCCTGGAATTGCACCGTTAAATGCTCTTTTAGCTTCGGCAATTGCGTATGTTGTCTTAACATGGATTAAGAACCAAAGAAACAAACAAGAAGAGGTAGTCATAGAGAAAAAGGTGAGCTAATTGTTAGTAAAAAACGCAAAACTACGAGGCCGAGAAGGTCTTTGGCACATTCTCATTCGTGAGAACCAAATTGAAAAGATTGCTGAAAATATTGAAGGGTATGAAGGAGAGACTCTTGATGTAGAGGGGAATCTAGTTCTTCCTCCATTTGTGGAACCACATATTCATCTTGATACGACACTTACAGCAGGTGAACCGGAGTGGAATAAAAGTGGAACGCTTTTTGAAGGCATTCAACGTTGGTCGGAGCGGAAACCGTTGTTAACAAAAGAAGATGTAAAAACGCGTGCGCAAAAAGCATTAACATGGCAGATTGCTCAAGGCATTCAACATGTACGTACCCATGTAGACGTGACAGATCCATCGTTGGTAGCATTAGAAGCCCTATTAGAAGTGAAAGAAGAAATGGCTGCTCATGTTGATTTGCAACTTGTAGCCTTTCCTCAAGAAGGGATATTGTCTTATCCCAACGGGGAAGAGCTACTTGAGGAGTCCCTTCGGATGGGAGCCGATGTAGTCGGAGGGATTCCCCATTTTGAATTCACACGTGAATATGGAGTCGAGTCGATGAAAAAAGCCTTTGCTTTAGCTGAGAAATACGATCGACTTGTGGACATTCACTGTGATGAAATTGACGATGAGCAATCTCGTTTTGTAGAGGTAGTGGCAGCTGAGGCATATCGTTTCGGAATGGGGGAGCGCGTGACGGCAAGTCATACGACAGCGATGCATTCCTATAATGATGCATATACATCTAAACTATTCCGATTGCTTAAACTATCAAACATAAACTTTGTTGCTAATCCACTTGTAAATATTCATCTGCAAGGTCGTTTTGATTCGTATCCAAAACGTCGTGGAATAACGCGGGTGAAGGAATTACAAGAGGCTGGTATCAATGTTTGTTTTGGACATGACGATATTTTTGACCCATGGTATCCACTTGGAACAGGAAACATGTTACAAGTACTTCATATGGGTATTCATGTTTGTCAGCTGTTAGGGTATGATCAAATTGTAAATTCAATAGATCTAATTACAACTAACAGTGCAAAAACATTACACATTGAAGACGAGTATGGAATAGAAGAGGGGAAAGTCGCTAACTTTATTGTTCTGAGTGCAGAAGATGAGTATGATGCGATTCGACGCCAAGCTTCGGTACGTTACTCGATCCGCAATGGAAAAATCATTTCTGAAACAAAACCGAGTGAGACATTTGTACAATTCAATGAAGAAAAACAGCAAATTACGTTTAATAAATAAGGATTATGAAGGTTCGGCATTCATGTCGAGCCTATTTCCTCTTAATTTAATGGATTGAACATGTAAGGGGAATTACGTTTAATAAAAGCATGAAAGAATACAATAGAAAAAGCTAATTTGTTCTTTCATCCTTTTTTGAAAAGGGTGAGATTGTTATATGTTTATCGGATAATTCTGTTTCGTGTTTTTTATATAGATTTAAATTCTTACAGCTTCATATACTATATTCGTCTATAGCTTAGAAAAATATCTATAAGAAAATCGATTTCCAAGGAAGTTCGGGAAATAACATTTGACGTATCATAAATAAAATGGAATTATAGTATTTATCGAAAAATAAAGAATGTAGTGTCAATTGAATGACAAACTACATCAAGAGAGGAGTAGCAATATGGGATTAACAAAGAAAATTATTATTGCGCTAATAGCAGGGGTTGCTGTGGGGCTAGGGTTTAACCTTCTTGCACCTGAAGCTTTTGTGCCTTTAGACACGTACGTTCTTACACCGTTAGGGCAAATCTTTTTAAGGTTAATAACGATGTTGGTTGTACCACTTGTCTTCTTTTCTATTGTGCTTGGAACAGCTGGAATGGGAGATACGAAGAAATTAGGGAGGATTGGTATTAAGACTATTGGCTTCTATTTGATCTCTACTGTGGTGGCTCTATGTATTGCTTTTGGAGTGGCCTTAGCGATTCAACCTGGACAAGAGGGACTAATGGGTACAGATCAGGCTAATTTCGAAGCAACAGAACCTCCTCCAGTCGTTGAGACTTTGCTGAACATCATACCTAGAAATCCAATTGATGCACTTGCTACTGGTCAGATGTTGCAAATTATTTTCTTTGCCATTTTTATTGGTTTTGCTCTAGCGCATCTTGGTGAAAAGACAAAAGGAATTCATAAGCTAATCGAACAAGGGAATGAGATTATGATGTTCCTAGTTACTATTGCGATGAAGCTTGCGCCATACGGAGCCTTTGGTTTGATTGCATCAGCGATTGGTAAACTTGGTTTAGATGCTTTATCTTCAATGGCGATGTATATGCTTTGTGTTATACTCGCATTGATTCTCCACGTGGCGGTCGTGTATTCTGGTGTTGTTTATGCTTTAGGGAAAATGAATCCTCTTCATTTCTTTAAAAATTTCGCACCAGCTATGACAGTAGCGTTTAGTACATCAAGCAGTAACGCAACACTACCGCTATCGATGAAAACCGCACAGGATAAATTAGGGGTCTCCAAACCGATTTCCGGCTTCGTACAACCGCTTGGAGCAACCATTAATATGGATGGTACGGCGATCATGCAAGCTGTTGCAACGGTGTTTATTGCACAAGTGTTTGCGGAACCATTATCTGTAGGTGCATTAGTAACGGTTGTATTAACAGCTACCCTTGCAAGTATCGGAACAGCAGGAGTACCTGGAGTTGGGATGATCATGCTTGCGATGGTTTTACAATCGGTTGGATTGCCAGTTGAGGGGATTGCACTTGTATTAGCTGTTGACCGCATTCTCGATATGCTTCGTACTGCAGTGAATATTACAGGTGATGCAGCATGTGCTGTATTTGTGGAACGAAGTGAAGGTGGAAAGGATAAGGTAGAGACGGCTTAACAGTCTTTGTTTGAGCGTTATGTTTGGTGGGAATTTACACTGACATAACGCTCTTTTTTGAGTAGGTAAGCTGAAGCTTAGTAATCAAGATGGGTATTCAGCAGTAAATCCTACTTTTTCACAAACATTGGCAAGTCAGTGTGTCCCATTTCACGCACATAGACAAATAAGTTTCCTTTATGATTAATCTCATGGTCAATTGCTAAATTAATAATTTGCTCTGCTGGAAGTTTCACACCTAGAATGGCTGTTAAGTCAATAATCTCATCAAATTGCTCGTCAGTTAGTGATTCGAAAATTTTTACGGTTTCATCTGTATACAATGTAGCTAGATTAGCTAAATCAATTTCTGCCTTTTCGTCATGTAGAGGCTTAGGAGCTTGCTTTGCTGCTGCAGAAGCAAATTGGTAAAAAGATGTTAGCATATGAACGACTAACTCTTTCGCTGACATGGATGTTTCGGTCGGTTTGAAATCATAATGTTCCTTATCTATCTTGTTGATTAATTCATTTGTTATTAAACGATGTGATAGAAAATAACCTTTGAAATGACTGTTTTTACTCATCTTAAATCCTCCTACTTGTTGTTATTATTTTCATATTAAACTTACGTGCTATTGAATCAATAGTCAAGCAGGAGAACTTCGCCACTAAGAGGGCCTAAAGCCATTTATTTTCCTGAAACTGCTCTTGGAAACAACACATTATTCTCTAAATGAATGTGCTGGAATAAGTCAGATTCTAAATCCTCAAGCCGTTGATAAACGAGGCGATACGTACCACAAGCTCCTGGTGGTGGAGTAAAGTCATTTGTTACTTCGCGAAGTTCTTTTAGAATGTTTCCTGCATGATTGTGTTCATTTTCAAGTTCATCAACAACGTTTTGTAATTGTTGAACGTTTTTTTCGGTACGATTTTTCTCAACTTGTAAGATAAGTGGGAAGTCGACCGTTTCCTCTTTAATTAAGTGCTGTTCTAACTCGATACGTAATTCGTGAAATAAGCGATGTATTTGCGCTAGGTGAGGTTGATTTTCCCCGTGAACTCGCAATACTTTTGTGACATATGGACTTAATTGCGGTAATTCTTCATTAATATAACGATGGTGTTTATGAATAATATGATCAATTAGTTCACTATAGGAAGCGTGTTCCCATTCAATTCGTGATTCATGTAATGCCGTTGTTTCTTCATAGAGTGCATTTAAATTTGCTAACACTTCTGCTGCTGATAAATTTCTCTCTTGAATTGCTTCGATAAGTGGACGGTTTCCTCCGCAGCAAAAATCGATCCGATATGATTTAAACAAGTCACTAGATTTTGGGAATTTCGTGACGATGTCTCCTACAACTGATGTTTCTGTAAACGTTTGTGTCATTTTATATTCCTCCATTTATTTAATTTTTGTTTCTACGTAAAGGATAACAATGACTGAACAGTTAGGTTGTGATACAAATCACCAATGTAATGATATTTGTTGTTCTTACTATTTTTAAGGTTATGGATGTTATGACGTTAATCACAGTTCTTGAAGCAGAGTATTAGTAAAATAGGGGTAAAATGAGTGCTAAGGAGTTTTATAGATGAAAGCAGCAGCAATAAAAAGGCATTTACAAGGAGTATCGCTCTTTAAGGGGTTATCTGAAGAAGAGCTTGAACAGATTGTTGGCATTGCCCAGTTGCGACCATATGCGGCAAGATCCTTTGTCTTTATGCAAGGGGATCTACTTGATCGGGTGTTTTTCATCTATTCTGGAAAAGTGAAAATTCACAAAACTGATGTAGCTGGGAAAGAACAAATTGTGTCCATTTTGCAGGCAGGTGATATGTTTCCACATGCTGGTTTTTTCCGCGGAGGAGATTTCCCGGCACATGCCGAAATTATTGAGACGGCCGAGTTGATCGTGATTCCTGTTGGTAGTTTTGAAAAAATCCTTCTTACGTATCCAGAGCTGTGTGTCAAAATGTTTAAGATGTTAGGGGAAAAAATCGTAGATCTTCAAAATCGACTGGAAGAGAAAATCCTTCGTGATACCTATGAACAAATTGTTATGTTGCTTCTGCGGTTATGTAAGTCCAATGGTGTTATGCTTGGTGGTAATTATAAATTCACTTCTCATTTTACAAACAGAGAATTAGCTAACATGATTGGTACATCAAGAGAGACAATTAATCGAACAATTAGTCAGTTACGAAAGAAGAATGTTATTGCTTTGGATGAGGAGGGATTCTTTGTTATAAACGTACATAAATTAAAAGCTGAAACCTTATAAACATGTCTTTCTCACCCCCTGTGTATAGTTGCAGTTAACTCAAATAAAAGGCGCTATCCCAATGGGACAGCACCTTTTATCTGAAATACCTACTCTTCCAAACTCCCTTTTGGTCCAAAATATTCAAAATGAATCCGTTCTGCAGGTACGTTCCATTCTTGCAATGCTTTGTTCATAGCTTTCATAAAAGGCAGGGGTCCACAGAAGTAAAAATCAGCTTCGTTGTTTTGTAATATTGACTGAAGCCATGGAAGATCAATAAAACCTTCTTTATGGTATATCTTCGTTTGTTTGTCATTCTCAGTCGGCGATTCGTACGAGACGAAGTAACGAATGTGCTCTGATTGATTCGCTAGATTTGTCACTTCATCGTTGAATGCATGATAGTGGCTGTTAATGGCAGCATGAATATAGGCAATCTTTCTTTTGGGTTGTTTGCTAGCTGATGTTTTAAGCATACTTAATAAAGGAGTTTGGCCAACACCTCCGCTGATTAAAACAAGGGGACGATCACTTTTTGTATCAAGAACAAAGTCGCCAGCAGGTGCAGAGACTTCAATAATATCGCCTTCAGAAACTTGATTGTGTAAGAAGGTAGAAACAAGGCCAGCTGGTGTATTACCTTTCTGATCCTCTCGCTTTACACTGATGCGATAGTAAGGTTTTCCTGATGTATCTGATAAACTGTATTGTCTTAAATGAGTATATGTCTCTCCATTAATAATGGCTTTTATTGTGATATATTGTCCAGGTTGGTAGACAGAAATTTGATTACCGTCTTTTGGGCTTAAATAAAAAGAAGTAATAACATCACTCTCAACTTCTTTTCTAGAGACAAGAAATTCACGGAAATCATCCCATCCTCCAGTTTGGGAAGCTGCCTCCATATACATTTCTTTTTCAACGGAAATAAACACCTCCGCAATTATGCCATAAGCTTCTCCCCATGCGTTAAGGATCTCATCCGTTGCTGCATCACCCAATACATCTTTAATTGCCAACAATAAATATTCACCTACAATAGGATAGTGTTCGGCTTGGATTCCAAGACTACGGTGCTTATGCGCGATTTGTTTAACGACTGGTAATATGGCTTCTAAGTTATCAATGTGCTGTGCAGCAGCATAAACCGTGTTCGCGAGTGCTTGTTGCTGCTTGCCCTGTTTCTGATTTACATGGTTAAAAATATGTAGTAATTCTGGATGGTTAGTAAATAACAGGTGATAAAAACGCGTAGTAATAGAAGTTCCATGTTCTGCTAGAACTGGTACAGTTGACTTAATAATTTCAATAGTATTAGAATCCAATGTCTTTGTTGACATGTAAGACTCCTCCATTTCCGAAAGATGTATTTTAAATACATATTTAATTATGGTAGCGTTTGCGTTTAAAAGCAATATTTAAAATACACCTTTCTAAAATTAGACAAAACTCACAGTGATTTAAAATTTTACGACTTCTGATTATAAAACTTAGGGAAGGCACAGATAAGATTTATAATGACAAATTGTAAAAGGCGAGAAAAAGTTTTTTTACTTAGGTCTAACAAAGACAAGTGAGCAAAAACACATTCATTATGTGAGTTCAATCACATATGGTAAGGCTGGTTGTTTGCTACTATTTTAAAAAAAGGAGGTAGTTTAGTATGGATCATTTTTGTAATATAGCAGGGGCTAGGTCACTTATATTATGTTCGCCTCTTCAGAGTTTAAAAGAGGAGCATCAACCATTACGAGAACAAATGGAGAAGTTGTATAGATTGTCTCATTCGATAGAAGAAGAAAAGGGGATTGGACAGATAAAAGAGCGTATATTGTACTTGCGTCAAGGAGTTGTTAAGTTTGTGAGCCAATTAGACCCCCATTCTGAAAAGGAAGAGGGAGTGTTATTTCCAATGGTTGCGCGATATATTGGAAAAGATACTGGTCCTATACTAGTTATGGAATATGAACATGACCAAGCAAAAGCACATTTGCGTCAATTTTTAGAAGAAACAACGAATCTTCAAGAAAGCCTCACTAGAGATGAGTTAGTCACAATCACGAAACGTTACAATGATGCTTTTAAGATTCTGCAAGGCCACTTTTTAAAAGAAGAGGAAATTCTTTTTCCATTAGCTCAACGTTTGCTGTCAGATGAAGAGAAATTGAGCCTAGAGGAGAGGATAGGTAGATTATAACGGTTACCCTAGTGAAAAGATTGACATAACTTGTATTGTTATTAGTTTCTCTCCTTTAAATTTTTTAGCTAGATGATATTTTAGGTTGAAGCTTTTGTCTGAATTTGTTATGATGAAATCAAATCAAAAGGCTATGTGTAACTGGCGAAACACGGATTACCGTGAGGGAGCACATAGTGTCGTAGCCGTTCGCCTGGGCAGAGGTAAGGGAGTTATTTCCCTTGCCTCTTTCTGTTTATAGGAGGCGATATTCGATATTACTTTGACGTAAATCGAGAATTTTCTTGAAATTTAGCTAATAGTACATGTACAATTTGATCATCATATAAAAAGAGAAAGAGGAGAGAACAATATGAGCACAACTACGTTAAAAAAAGTAAAAACAATCAAAACATTAAATAATATTGCACAAAGCGGGTTAAATGTATTTAAGGATCAGTATACAATCGATAATGAAAGCGACAATCCGGATGCGATTCTTGTTCGTAGTTTTAACATGCATTCACTTGAATTTGGCAATGATTTAAAAGCAATCGCGCGGGCAGGTGCAGGTGTGAATAATATCCCTGTTGATAAATGTACTGAACAAGGGATAGTTGTTTTCAATACGCCAGGTGCTAATGCGAATGCTGTAAAAGAGCTTGTATTAACAACATTAATGGCATCATCTCGAAATCTGTTTGCTGGTGTAGAATGGGCTAAGTCATTAAAAGGTGAAGGCGACCAAGTTCCTAAACTTGTTGAAGCAGGAAAAAAACAGTTTGTTGGAAAAGAAATTAAAGGTAAGACACTAGGAGTGATCGGACTAGGGGCGATCGGTGCTCTTGTAGCTAACGATGCACTTGATTTAGATATGGATGTTATTGGGTTTGACCCATTCATTTCTGTTAACACTGCTTGGAACTTATCTCGAAACGTTCAACGTGCGATGTCTATAGAGGAGTTGTTTGCAAACTCTGATTTTATTACAGTTCATGTACCTTTAACGGAAGATACAAAAGGAATGTTCAATAAAGAAACATTCAGTATCATGAAAGAAGGAGTGCACATTTTAAACTTCTCACGCGATGGTTTGGTAAATGAAGAAGATATTGCGTCTGCTCTTGAAAGTGGAAAAGTTGGCAAATACATTACAGATTTTCCAAATGAAAATGTGTTAACGATGAAAAACGCGGTGCCAATTCCACATCTGGGTGCTTCTACACATGAATCAGAAGAAAATTGTGCGATAATGGCAGCTCGTCAAGTAAAAGAATTTTTGGAAACTGGGAATATTAAAAACTCAGTCAATTTTCCAAATGCCGCGATTCCTTACACGGGTAAACGCCGTGTAGCTGCTTTTCATAAAAATGTACCAAATATGGTTGGGCAAATTACAACAGCGATTTCTGAATACAATTTAAATATTGCGGACATGGTAAACCGCAGCCGTGGCGATTATGCGTATACTATGATCGATATTGAAAATAAAGTAAACGGTGAGGTAATTCCTGGATTGGTTGAGAAAATCACTCAAATTGAAGGTATTGTTTCAACTCGTGTAATCTAATTCATCTGAACAAAAAAACGGGCAAAGGACGTTGGTCTTTCGCTCGTTTTTTTTGTTTAAGTCGTAAAGTTGAATTTCTTTGGTCTAGGAAGCAAAACAATAGGATCTAGCTTAAATTAGATGAGAATCACCTAGTTGTAATCAGTTTAAGGCCGAAGAATCACAAAGGATACCCTTGGCCTTGTCGATTAAAGGTTATTTCAAATCTACTAGAATAAAACATTGATCATCACTTTTATCATATGATTTCAAATTACTCTCGAGCGATCCAATTATCTGATCTTTAAGTTTAGCAATCGTCATAGAAGAGTTCTCATGTAATAACGAACAGACAAAATCTGTACCAAGTGGATCAGTGACTCCATCCGTATAGAGAAATAATCTACCACCTTCATGGTAAGTAAAGGTCTTTGTTTGAAAATTTATTCCTTCGAATGTTCCGAGCGGAGGAGTAGTAGAATGCAGCTCTTCCATTTGTCCGTTCATATTTTGCCAAAAAGCAGGGGGATGCCCAGCGTTAATGTACTCGATTCGTTTTTCTTTTGTATCAATAAATAAATTGATAGCTGTACAATAATGCCATGCTTCTTTGTTGTTTTGAAACAGGTTGTGAAGATGGTTATCCAGTTCCTTCATGACGGCGTCGGTCTTAACTCCTTTTGAGATAAGGCGTTGAAATAAAGATTGCAAAGACATAGTAATTAGCGCAGAAGAAATGCCATGCCCCATTACATCGAGAAGGATGATTCCATAACGATACGAATCTATTTGGTATAATCCGTAAATGTCTCCAGATAAATCATTAGAAGCCTCATAGTATGAAGCAATCTCAATTTGTTCGTTATAAATAGAATCTGTTAATGATGTTTCTTGAATTTTTCTAGCAAGTGCCAATTGTTTTTCTGTATTTATTTTGTACGTTTGGTTTTCTTCGTTTAATTCAAGTAATTCTGATTGTTTTTGCTTAAGCTCTTCTAGAGCTTTTTGAAGTTCTGCATTAGCTTGATGTTTAGCGAGTAATGCAGCTTCTGCCTCTTTTTTTGCAAGGAGAAGTTCGCTTTCATATTGACTTCTTTTTTGTATAGGAATAAAAATGCAGTCAATTTCAATTCGGTCATTTCGATTTTTTGGCAGTGCATTAACAATTACAGGGATTTCTTCACCATCCATCGATAATAAAGACGTATGCATTTCCTCTATCTTGTTTTCTAGTTGTACAAGTGGCACAAAATATAGTTGATAAAATAATTGAGCGGGAACAGAAAGGATTGTGTTGATATGTTCCCCTAGAATCTGTTCACGTTTATAACGCAAAGTAATTAATAGTGTTTGGTTGATTGATAAAATGGTTCCCTCTTTTGTTAATGTTAAAAATCCACATGGTGCATTATTTAATTGTTCATTCATAACTGGTCACCTCAATTTACCTCTATTGCCTTATTAAAAGAAGAATTTTTAAATAGTTGCGAATAGTTGTTACCGTTTCCTCCGGATGACTGAGGTGAGGACAATGACCTGTTGCTTCCATTTTCGTAAGCGTGCTAGAAGGAAGGTGATCATGTAGGTATTCGCCAACGAAAGAGGGGGCTATAATATCGTCAGAACATTGTAATATAAGAGAGGGGACGGTTACGTTTGGTAAATCAAGACGATTGTCTGAAAAGAAAGTTGCCTCTGCAAACTGCCTGGCAATAATCGGATCAGTGCTGCAAAATCGTTGCTCAAGCTCTTGTTTTATTTCTACGCGATTTGAATCGTTCAACAACGTACCTGCAAACATAGTTGCCCACCCTATATAATTTTTCTCCATCATGTCAATTAACCCAATTAGTTGATCTTTTTCAAAGCCACCAAAGTAATGAGGAGGATCATTCAAATAACATGGAGAAGGCGCAATCATAATTAAATGCTTAAAGTATTCAGGTTGTTTTAAAGATGCTAGCATGCCAATCATACTTCCAACAGAATGGCCGACTAGTATAGTTTCTTCAATGTCTAAAGCGGAACAAACATCTAAAATATCTTGCGCATAGCCATCTAATGTACGATAGCGTTCTACATCGTACGCTTGTAGGTCGGATTGACCTGAACCAACATAGTCAAATAAGATTATTTGGAATTCGTCTTCAAACGTTCTCGTAATGGAGTTCCACACGCTCTGATCGCAGCCGAATCCGGGTGCGAATAACATGGAGCGAGTGCCTTTGCCACGAATCTGTACATTATTGCGATTTATAATGTTTTGCTTCATATCTGACTGGACTCCTTCGAAAGTGTTAACTTCAGTTCTTGATCTTTCTATCATACCATTTTACGGAATGAATTTGTTGAGTTTATTGACTGCATAAGAACATTTGATAGTTAATCGACTTTATGAATATCATTTTGAGAGCCTCTAATATTGAAAAGCTAAAAAATGTCTAATCTATTAGTTTTAGCACTATAATAATGATAAAGAGAAGGGTGTAAAGGAGTTTCAAAAGTGGAAACAAAATTAAAACAACTATTTCAAAATCGAACAGCTGTAATTGCAACGATGCATCAAAAAGAGAAAGTCATAGCGCCACTGCTCGAAAGGGAGCTTGGATTACAAACAACTGTATTAAAACATTTTAATACGGATCAGTTCGGGACATTTACTAATGAAGTTGAAAGAGCTGGAAATCAATTAGAAGCTGCAAAAAACAAGTTGAAGATGGCGATGAAGCAAAGTGGGTTAGATATTGGTGTTGCAAGTGAAGGATCATTTGGCCCTCATCCTGTATTTACTTTTTCTCCTTTTAATAGAGAGCTCATCTTGTTACTAGATAAAAAGCATCAGTTAGAAATAACAGGATATATAGCAAATGGAAAAACTAACTTTTCACAAAAGGAAGTTGAAGGTTTTGAAGATGCCTACAAATTTGCCTTGTCTGTTGGGTTTCCGGAGCACGGTGTCATTGTAAAAAAGAGTATGGAGACAAAGGAAGCAAATGAGATTAGAAAAGGGATTCAGACGGTAGAAGAATTAAAGCAGGCAGTCGCTGATTTTATAACACCAGGGTCTTTGAAATCCCTGTACTTAGAAACAGATATGAGGGCGATGTATAATCCCACTCGAATGAAGAACATTCAATTAGCGACAAAAGATTTGTTAGCGAAAATGAGATCGTTCTGCCCGAGCTGCGATACCCCAGGCTTTGCCATAAAAGAAGTAAAAAGGGGACTGCCTTGTCACTACTGCGGCATGCCTACAGACGTTATTCGATCTCATTTGTACCAATGTGAAAAGTGCCAATACGAAAAAGAGGATCTGTTCCCTAATGGAATGGAGTTTGCTGATCCCACTTATTGTAACAGATGTAACCCATAATAAAATGAAGAGAAGTCTTGTTAGATTTCTTACTTTAGAATACGTAAATATTCTTCCCAAGGTCCAACGTCAGATTTGTATCTTTTGGCCATAACGCGAACGATTTGCGCAATGTGAGATAAATCATGAGCTACCCAAGTAGAAATAAGTTCTCGTACAGTCACCACTCCAAAGGTAGGGTGGGAACCTTTTCGATCTAGATGAATGTTGGGATCAATAAGGTTAGTAAGTTTTGTCAGGTTCTCCTCGCGAATTCTTTTAAATTCAAGTAGTGTTTGATCAAGTGTACAGGCTTGTTTGGGATGTAAGTGAGAAAATCGATCAAATGGTGGAAAGGGAATTTGTTCGCCTTTTTCAAGTATCCATTCTAACCTTGGAATCCAATTGGTTCTTTCTCCTTCAATGAGATGACTAAGCACTTCTGATACATTCCACGTATCTTCTCCTTCGTTACATTTCAACCAACCGTCAGCTACATTAGATAAAAAACATTCTAATGTTTGAGGTGTTCTTTGTAACATGTCTATTGCTTCATTCATGTCAAAGTTCATCTTATCACTCCTATCATTACATAGTCTTCTCAAAAACGATCATAGCATATAATTAGGAAGTACATGGTCAAAATGAGATAATAAGGAGAAAAGCTGGATTCTTTGACAGAGGTGAATGCATTGAGTGACATTTTATACGATTTATTTTTAGTTGTTTTTGGGATCATTCTCGGGGTGATCGTTAGTGATCCTTTAAAGAAACTTTATACAGGGAAATACAAGGAGGAGGCAAGGCAAAAGAAACGGGTGAAGTTATTGCTTCAAATTAGGGAAAATCAACCGAAAGAACCGTTCACCACAGAGGCATTAACGGAGAAGGTCTTTTCAGGTAAACTGGATGTAGAAACAGTGTATACGTTACTAAAAGAGATTGAAGAGTTTGGCCTGATTAAGGGAATGGAAGGCAAAGAGAGAGAGATTGCGAACATGAAATGGGTGTATGTAAAGAAATCGTAAGGATAATGTTTTGACTGGTAGGTTTTTCGAATAGAACGTTAAATAAAACGAAGTACCTGATATTAGATACTTCGTTTTGGGAGGCCCCTATCTTACTAATGGAAGAAAGATTGAAAATGTTGTGCCGACATTTACTGAACTTTTTACTTTAATTTCACCTTGTAGGTTATCCACGATCTTATAACAGACCATCGTTCCTAAACCAGTTCCATAATCTTTTGTCGTATAGAAAGGGGAGCCTAGTCGTTTTACTTCTTCTTCAGTCATGCCTTTCCCGTTATCTGTGATGCTTATCGTGACAGAGTTCCCTTTTTTACTAGCGCGTAAAATCAAATGGCCTTTCCCGTCAATTGATTCAATTCCATTTTTAATAATATTTAAGAAAACTTGATTCACTTCACACCGATTTGCTTTTATATAGTATGAGCCTTCAAGATTGTTTACGATCGTTATTCCTTTTAAAAGAGCATAGGAATTCATGACGCAAACTACGCTTTGAACTAATTCGATCACGTCTATTTTTTCCATATCAGATGTTTTTGATTTGGCCAATGATAAATAGTTGTGAATAATTGTCTCGGCTCTTTGTAACTCGGTATCCATTAATTCTAAAGAACTTATTTGCGAAGTGGTTAAGTTTTTCTCTGTTTTAAAAATATATATAAACCCTTTTACAACAGTTAATGGATTTCTTACTTCATGGGCGACAGATGCGGCCATTTCTCCAATTATTTTGACTCTCTCAGCTTGTAAAAGTTTACTTTTATTTTGTTCTTTCTCCTGTAAGGTCTCGATAATATAGATGACAATTAATATGGTAAGTAAATGGGATACAAGAAAATAAGTCACAAAATCAAATACAATCGTTTGGTCAAAATGTTGATAAGAGTATCCCAATCCTATTAACACGAGTATAGTATTTAATAGAGTTAAAAGAAAACTTATTTTTAATTTCTCTGTTAACTCGACCATTTTGTATTTCTGTAAGAAAAAATAGACCGTTATACTTGATAGACTGTAAGCAAATAAAGTAATAATGAAGCCTATATCCAAGCCAATAATAAAACGATACAAAAAAATGAATGCGGTTGCAACAAGTCCCATATTAATCCCGCCATAAAGGTAAGCAAGAAGCCAAGGGATCGTTCGCAAATCATAAATCTGTCCACCAGAAAGTTCTAATGGGTATGTCATAGAAAGAAAGATGGATAGGCAGCAAAGCAACCCGAAGGTAATAGCATTTTTTTGTGGAGATCCTTTCTTATAAAGAAAAGAATAGTAAACAAAAACGGGAACTAATACAACTAATAATGCAAACAAATAATTGTCAAAGCTGAACATACCTTTCTCTCCCTGCAGATGAATATATTTGTTTTATCGATATTCTACCACAAATTGGATCTGATAGACTCTATGTTTTTAAATTTTCTTATTATTATGCTCTCCCGAACTTCTCCGTTATGAACAAGTTGATTGCAAGCCAGGTATAAATTCATGCAGAACATTTTTTGAATATTTTAATGGAATATGGGGCAAGTATCAGCATGTATTTTAATTATAATCATATATTTTGAAGAAATGGGTGATGTTTAAGGGGGGAGTTTATGGTTCAAGATTTCACTTTACGTCCGATTGATGAGCATAGTTTTTGGCTTGAAGTTTTACAAGACCATGCCTACTTTATCAGAGATCATTTAGCACCAACTGAACAGCAGTATATCGCAGTTGCGGACCAGTATATTCAATCATTTGAATATTTACGAGAAAATCTAAAAAATGTTGGGCAAATGGGAGGAGTGGCAGATCAGAAGTTAATTCAGTTTGCTCAAGACGTTCATCCAACTGCAGAAGGTTATTATCAATTCGAAGGTCATATGCAAAACTTACGAATTCAAAACTTGGTGAACTTGAATTTAAGTCCAACATATTTAAACGGTACGTTGAGTGAAAATGAAGAATACTTGAGAATCCTTTCCTACTATATGAACGGCCAGGACTTTCCTCCGCAATCTTTAGTCGATCTTCTTGATTTGTGGTTAGAGGATCAATTAGGTCATGCTGTACTTTTAAGGAATATCCTTGATCCTATTGAATTGAAAATTACAGCTCAAACAGATCGATATATTGAACAGTTTCAATCCTATATTGTCCAAAATGAACAGATGAAAGGATTTCTTCGTTTTTCACCGCCTGGAATACAGAGACAACAACGATTTTCAAGAGAGGTTGGTCAGACAACGATTGATATGTATAATTTTATTGTTGGGGTTGTCCAGATGTATAGAGGCACAGAAGTCATTACTCGAACAACATTACGTTTTCTCGAACATCACTTTCCAGAAAGTTGTTATTTTATTCGGAAATTAAGCTATTACTCACCAGAGCTCGGTCCAAAAGCAGCACAATGCCCACTAACCAAGCCCTCTTTTGACTAGAATTTCATGCTACAAAAATGCGTGTGAACGAAATATCACACGCATTTTTTCTAGACCCATAAAAGAGGAGGGGGAGATTCGCTTTCTATCGCAACCAGGTGATTATTAGATTTAGTAACAAGATCAGGCAACCCTAAATCTGTTGCATTGGCTTAGTTGGTAATATCCAAAAGTGAATAAACGATTTGCTCTGCTGTCTCCTTGCCATTTTTGATGCAGGCACCTATTCCAACTCCATAATAGGAGCTACCTGCAAGAGTAACATTAGGTAAGGTCGAATCCAATTTATCTTTTAATGCTTGAATAGCTTTACTATGATTCAAATGATAGTTAGGCATAAGTTGATCCCATTTTGTTACTTCAAATGCTTTTGGTTGTCCTTTAATCTGAAGACTTTTTTCAATATCATTTAAAGCTGTTTCAATAAGCTCACTTTCATTCATCTGTTCTATAGATGAATACGCCGAGTTTGAACTCTTATAAAAAAGTCGAACTAGGAGGTTATGCTGCTTAGATGTGTTTTTCCACTTTCTGCTTGTCCATGTACAAGCATCACATTGTAGATCGCTATTTGACACAATAAAACCAGTTCCATCTGCGGGGAGTAGAGCATCTGGTAGCTCAAAACCAAGATAAATGCTTGTTAAAGACGAGTTTGTTAATCTAGCAAATTCTTCGTTTAATTCATTGTGATTAAATAGAGATTGAGCAATCTGATGAGGTGTTGTTACCACTATATAATCCGCTTCAATGGTTTCATGATTCGAAAAAGAAATCTGATAAGGATCTCCTATTTTATAAATGTTTGTCGTCTCTACTCCTTTTACTATTAGAACATCTTGTAATTGATCTTCAAGTGAATGTATGAGAGTAGAGAGTCCATTTTGAAAAGAAAGAAATTTTTTATTTGAGTTGGAACGGAACTTTTCTTTGTTTTTCTCTAATCCTTTAATAATGCTTCCGTATTTATTTTTATACTCCAATAAATACGGAAGAGTAGAGGCGATACTTAGTTTATTAAGTTTTCCAGAATAAACCCCTGATAAAACTGGAGCAATTTGTTTCTCGACTAATTCTTTTCCTAAGAAATACTCAAGGAAATCACCGATTGAACTGTCTTTGGTGAAATGTTCATTTTTAAGTTCTAAATCTTTAAGTGCTACTTGTTTTCCTTCAGCTGAAACCAATGTACTTTGAAATAATGAATCAACACTTGTTGGGATACCGAATACAGTGTCAGCGGGAATAGGGTGTAATTCATTGTTTGAATAAATATAGGATATCCCAGTTGAATTATAGACCACTTCCTTTTGTAACTGTAGATCTTCGACTAAGGGCATGACGCTTTCGTGTCTTGCAACGATGGAGTCCGCTCCTGTCTCCATAATAAATTCCTCATTTAAAACCGTGTTAATTTTCCCTCCTAGATATTCCTTTTTCTCTATTAACGTTAACTTCGCTTGTATTTGGTGTTCACGTAATAATTTTTGTAAATAATACATCGTGGTTAGGCCAGTAATCCCCCCACCTATAACAGCTATAGTTTTCAGTGTTCTCACTCCTATTTGACAGTTTCTCTATTTATTATAACGTAATGTACTCATTTCTCTCCTTATATTAGTTATCTGTACAACATACTGACATATTTTTTGATTTCCCTCCACTTATTTAGTTAGAGTGGATGGGATACCGGCAGTTTGATTAAGATTTTTTAACTAAAGACTTGTATGTTATTAAGTTTATGATAAAATAAAAATTCGTGAAGGACAAAAAATAAAAACAATAAAAATAGTTGCGTGGAATAAGATGCTGTGGTATAGTATTAATTGTTCGAGTGATTACTTTTACTGTTTTCGTAAATGGGGCCTTAGCTCAGCTGGGAGAGCGCCTGCCTTGCACGCAGGAGGTCAGCGGTTCGATCCCGCTAGGCTCCACCATTTAGGGGCATAGTTTAACGGTAGAACAGAGGTCTCCAAAACCTCCGGTGTGGGTTCGATTCCTACTGCCCCTGCCAATATGATTAACGTGGCGATTGTGGCGAAGTGGTTAACGCACCGGATTGTGGTTCCGGCATTCGTGGGTTCGATTCCCATCAGTCGCCCCATATTACTACAATGTATTGGGCTATCGCCAAGCGGTAAGGCAACGGATTTTGATTCCGTCATGCGTAGGTTCGAATCCTGCTAGCCCAGCCAATGCGGAAGTAGTTCAGTGGTAGAACACCACCTTGCCAAGGTGGGGGTCGCGAGTTCGAATCTCGTCTTCCGCTCTTTTACAATAATGGCGGTATAGCCAAGTGGTAAGGCACGGGTCTGCAAAACCTTGATCCCCGGTTCAAATCCGGGTACCGCCTTCATTAATTTACAAGTATCTGCCTTGCCGGGGTGGTGGAATTGGCAGACACACAGGACTTAAAATCCTGCGGTAGGTGACTACCGTGCCGGTTCAAGTCCGGCCCTCGGCACCAATTAAATAAGCGCCCTTAGCTCAGCTGGATAGAGTGTTTGACTACGAATCAAAAGGTCGGGAGTTCGAATCTCTCAGGGCGCGCCATATTACGGGAAGTGGCTCAGCTTGGTAGAGCACCTGGTTTGGGACCAGGGGGTCGCAGGTTCAAATCCTGTCTTCCCGACCAGAGAGTCAAATAATGTAATATGCGGGTGTAGTTTAGTGGTAAAACCTCAGCCACGAGCAATGCTTCTGCCGAATAAGCTACGAGTTGTCTCGACGCATTTGCTTCTGAGAATTGCTAGAAGAGGAAGAGACATGTTTGGGCGGATTCAATTTTATGATACAAATCTAGTTAACATGCGGGTGTAGTTTAGTGGTAAAACCTCAGCCACGAGCAACGCTTCTGCCGAATAAGCTACGAGTTGTCTCGACGCATTTGCTTCTGAGAATTGCTAGAAGAGGAAGAGACATGTTTGGGCGGAGTCAATTTTATGATACAAATCTAGTTAACATGCGGGTGTAGTTTAGTGGTAAAACCTCAGCCTTCCAAGCTGATGTCGTGAGTTCGATTCTCATCACCCGCTCTTATAAAATTACTGTGGGCCTGTAGCTCAGCTGGTTAGAGCGCACGCCTGATAAGCGTGAGGTCGGTGGTTCGAGTCCACTCAGGCCCACCATTCCACAGTAAAACGTAATAACTGAGATATGGAGAAGTACCCAAGTGGCTGAAGGGGCGCCCCTGCTAAGGGTGTAGGTCGTTTACGCGGCGCGAGGGTTCAAATCCCTCCTTCTCCGCCATGACATGCTTTATTTCTAGTGGCCCGTTGGTCAAGCGGTTAAGACACCGCCCTTTCACGGCGGTAACACGGGTTCGAATCCCGTACGGGTCACCAATTATATGGAGGATTAGCTCAGCTGGGAGAGCACCTGCCTTACAAGCAGGGGGTCGGCGGTTCGATCCCGTCATCCTCCACCATATGCCGGCCTAGCTCAATTGGTAGAGCAACTGACTTGTAATCAGTAGGTTGGGGGTTCAAGTCCTCTGGCCGGCACCACTTATTTCGCGGGTGTGGCGGAATTGGCAGACGCGCTAGACTTAGGATCTAGTGTCTTTTGACGTGGGGGTTCGACTCCCTTCACCCGCATTCATAGAAAAAGAGCACAATCCAAACTAATTGGATTGTGCTCTTTTTCATTTCATTTCCTCTAATTAAACATGAAACGATACCTACCCTAATTTCCCTTCTCACAATTAAAGTATTTAGAAACGAGACGGTCAAGAGAAGCGAATTGCTCTTGATGAACTGAAGATAAGGTGTTTTTTAATGAATCGATCACACTTTCAATAAGAAATTCACGAGGAGAATTGTGAGTGAGTTCCTCTTGGAGGAAATGTAAAAGTTCCAAATTTCTTTCTTTCTCTTCATGGTTTATTATTGAAATCCTCAAAGCGGTAATGACTTCACTAATCTGTGCTTGGAGATTCGTTCCCTCTAGTTCTATAGAAGGAAGCCATTTATTTAAAAGTTCAGGTTTATTTAGTTGTTCATTTGATTGAGCTAGTTCTTGAACCATTTTTTCCATTCGTTTTACACTATAACGCACAACCTGATATGTACTCGTATTGGACTGATGTTCCATTGTGTAATACTTCATGTTTTGATGGAGAATGCCTAAAAACATAATCGCGCAATCGAGTAAATAAGGTTCCTTATCTTTACCAAAAATATCCTGAAATCGTCGATAGACCCATTGTATCGTTCGAATTTGGCCTCGTTTTATAAAGGCTTTGAGTTCCTCGTCGGTTGAGAAGAGGACTTCTTCATACAGAGTAAAAACTTTGTTCTTTTTGTTTGTATTTAATTGAAATTCAAATTGCTTAACGAAAATTTCGATATCAGAAGGATCTTCACCTATAAGCAATTCATTTCGTTCTTTTTCCATCTTTTTATAAAACGTTCTAAAGAGAGCCATTATTAACTCGTTTTTTGAAGAAAAGTAATTATAAAAAGTTCCCTTTGAAATTCCACTGTATTCTAAAATGTCTTGAATGGACGTTGCTTGAAATCCTTTCTCTACAAATAGTTTATGGGACATGTTTATGACATGTTGTTTTCTGTCGTTCATATACATCACCTTTTATTTGAAGTTGAACTGCTAGTATAGAAGTAATCATACCTTATTTTATTTATTTGGACAAATCCATCACTATAAAGAAATTTTAGTGTTGAATTAGTTGAACCGTTAGTATAATATATTGTCAAGATGAACTAAAGGTATAAAAGATGTACCTATGGTATAGAGAGGGGAAATATAATGGAACATTCCATTGATAAAGGCACTCGTCCCAATTACGGAGTCTTATCCGTACTTATGATAGGAGCATTTATTGCATTTTTAAATAACACACTATTAAATATTGCGTTGCCATCAATAATGATGGATTTGCAGGTAGGACCAGCAACAGTTCAGTGGTTAACAACAGGCTATATGCTTGTAAATGGAATTATGATTCCAACCACTGCTTTTTTCATTCAAAAATATTCAGTGCGGCGTTTATTCCTAATTGCAATGTGTTTGTTTACTTTTGGAACAATCGTTGCGGGACTCGCTCATGTATTTCCGTTACTTCTAGCAGGTCGAATGTTGCAAGCTTCAGGGTCAGCTATCCTAATGCCTCTTTTAATGAATGTTATGTTAGTAAGCTTTCCGATTGAAAGAAGGGGGACTGCTATGGGTATTTTCGGGTTGATTTTAATGGCAGCACCAGCTATAGGTCCCACTTTATCCGGTTGGATTGTCGAACATTACAATTGGAGGATGCTATTTCATTTTGTTGCACCTATTGCAGTTGGAGTGTTAACGATAGGGTTTTTCTTGCTTAAAGATAAGAAAGAAAAGGTAAATCTTAAACTAGATGTTTTCTCTCTTATGTTATCAAGTATTGGTTTTGGCGGAGTTTTGTACGGGTTTAGTTCAGCGGGTAGCAAAGGGTGGGGCAGTCCTCTAGTCTATTTAACTATCATTATTGGAATGATTTCATTAGTCTCTTTTATCTTTCGTCAATCGAAGCTCGAAAGGCCGATGTTAAATTTTGTGATTTTTAAATACCCGATGTTTGCGTTGTCTTCAGCTATTTCTATGATCTTAACTATGGCTATGTTTTCTGGAATGCTACTTTTGCCTATCTATGTTCAAACTATTAGAGGTATTTCTCCATTTGATGCGGGGCTAATGATGTTGCCGGGGGCTTTAGTTATGGCTTTTATGTCACCTGTCACTGGAAAATTGTTTGATAAATATGGTGGGAAAATACTAGCCATTACCGGGTTATCTATTATAACGGTGACGACCTATATGTTTAGTACATTAACATTAGAGACGACCTATCAATATTTAATGATTTTACATGCGGTAAGAATGTTTGGCATTTCTATGGTTATGATGCCCGTTCAAACGAATGGATTAAATCAGTTGCCGACACGATTTTACCCACATGGTACGGCTATGAATAACACATTAAATCAAGTGTCTGGGGCCATTGGTACAGCTTTGCTCGTTACGTTGATGTCGAATCGTACTGAATCAAGAACAGCTGCATTTTTGGAAAGATCACCTGAAACTTCTCTTGAACATATTTCGGTTTTAGCGATGTTAGATGGAATTAATTTTGCCTTCTTTATTTCTTCTTTTATTGTGATTTTTGCGCTAGCGTTAGCGTTTTTGATGAAGCGGGTAAAACAAGAAGAAGAGGAAGATTCATACGAAACAAAACCAACGGGTACTAAGGTAGTTGTTTAACAACCTTAAAATAGACAAAGTATGCGAAAACAGGCATGATCACAAATGAGTTCGTGCCAGCTGAGCAATTAGTTTTGAATCATAAGCGTAAATTGGTAGGATAGAGTAGAAACTGATCAAGAAAGGACACATAATTATGTCAAAAATTAACATTCCTGTTTCCGTCTTAAACTTGGTACCTATTCGTCAAGGACAAAATTCACAAGAGGCTATTGATTCCATGGTGGATCTTGCACAAGCGACGGAAAAGTTAGGTTTTTCAAGATATTGGATAGCCGAACATCACAATACATCTACTTTAGTGAGTTCCGCAACACCAATTTTAATTAAGCATACATTAGAAAATACGAATCACATCCGGGTAGGTTCTGGGGGGATTATGCTACCGAATCATTCTCCTCTCGTTGTTGCAGAACAATTTGGTACGATGGCAACCATTTACCCTGATCGACTAGACTTGGGTCTTGGTCGGGCTCCAGGTACAGATATGAGGACGGCCAATGCATTAAGGCGTTCGAAAAATGATTCTGTCTACACGTTTCCTGATGATGTAAACTCCTTGTTGACGTATTTTGGTCCAGAAGAGGAACAAGGATTTGTAAAATCATTTCCAGGAGTTGGAACAGGGATTCCAATTTATATCCTTGGGTCCTCAACGGATTCAGCTGTGTTAGCAGCTAAATTAGGTTTGCCATATGCTTTTGCATCCCACTTTGCACCAAGATATATGGAAGAAGCCATTTCTATTTATCGTAAACAGTTTCAACCTTCTGCGTATTTGGATGCGCCATATATGATGGTTTGCTTGAATGTCATTGCAGCTGAAACTGATGAAGAGGCACGTTTTGAAGAAACGACAATGCAACAATTTTTCTTAAATGTAGTGCGGGGTACACAAAGTCCGTTAAGTCCTCCGGTTCATAATATGGATGACATTTGGAGTATGCCAGAGAAGGAAATGGCTAAATCGATGTCTAGTGTCACGTTAGTAGGTTCGAAGGATTCAATCCGAGAGCAATTAACGCGTTTTCAAGAAAAGTATAACGTTGACGAAATTATGGCGGTTTCGTATATTTATGATGAGGGGAAACAAAAGCGGTCTTACGAAATATTTAAAGAAGTGGTTGATGGAAGGTAAAAGAACATGATTTATGATGCTTCCGTTAGTTTAGTGTAAATGAACTATTTTATAAAACCTTTAGGCCAAGAGGGAAGTCTCTTGGCCATCTTTCAATTCTATTTAAGAATCGCTTCAATCTTTTCTAATTCTTCAGTTGAAAAATCAAGGTTGTCAAGTGCTTTAACGTTCTCTTCAATTTGACTTACTTTACTAGCGCCAATTAAAGCAGATGTAATTCTTCCCTCGCGAAGAACCCAAGCTAAAGCCATTTGTGCTAGGCTTTGATTTCTTTCTGCAGCTATGGCGCCAAGTTTCTTTACTTTATTCATAACGTCCTCGGTCACTTGGTCCTCACTTAAAAAGCCTGTAGATTTAGCTACGCGAGAATCTGACGGTACTCCGTTAATATACTTATTTGTTAACAAACCTTGCTGAAGTGGACAGAACGCAATCGACCCAACTCCATTTTTTTGAAGAACGTCTTGTAACCCATCATCTTCAATCCATCTATTTAACATCGAGTAACTTGGTTGATGGATAAGTAAAGGTGTACCTAACTCATCTAAGATTTTAACAGCCTGGTCTGTTTGTTCCGCATTATAGCTGGAAATTCCTATGTATAGTGCTTTTCCTTGGCGAACAATTTGATCAAGTGCACCCATCGTTTCTTCAAGGGGTGTGTTAGGGTCTGGACGATGGGAGTAATAGATGTCTACATAATCTAGTCCCATCCTTTTTAAGCTTTGATCTAAACTCGCGATTAGATATTTTTTCGAACCCCATTCTCCATAAGGGCCATCCCACATGTGGTAACCGGCTTTTGTAGATATCACAAGTTCATCCCGGTACGGCGCGAAATCAGTTTTTAATAAAGAGCCAAGCATTTCTTCGGCAGAACCTGGAGGTGGTCCGTAATTATTGGCTAGATCAAAATGGGTTATGCCTAAATCAAAAGCGCGACGAAGCATAGCTCGTCCGTTTTCGAATGGATCAACTCCGCCGAAGTTGTGCCATAAACCTAGTGATAGAGCGGGGAAAAGTAATCCAGATTGACCGCAGCGGTTGTATTTCATTGTGTTATATCGGTCTTGGCTAGCTTGATATACCATTGTATGACACTCCTTTTATATTATACTCACTTAACGAAAGCCCTTTCGCGGGTTATACATTATTTTATATAAAAGAAGGGCATTATGAAAGTGAAAGTTACTATAAATTTTTTTGTATATAGCCGTAAGCTGCGATAAAGATGTAGAATAATACTGATGAAAAAAATTGGAAGTAAAGAAATCACCGAAAACATTGCGTAGAATTATCTATCGTGTTAATATAATATTTGTCGCCGGGTTATGGCGGCATTACAATCCGAGACATATCCTACGATGTGCGTAAACCCTTTTTGTTTTAAACCGTATTGTTTTCTAGGGATTCTAACATTTGATAACTGATGCCAAGCCTTCATTTATGAAGGATCGCAAGATGTTACCATGAAGAAACCCACCTGCTCAGAGCGGGTTATAAAAACAGTTAGGGTGACGGCATCAGTGGGAATATATTTTAGAAAATACATACCGTGCTAGATGGGGAGTTGGCGGTGCCCTGTGACTCGCAATCCGCCTTAGCGAGATTGAATTCCTATCTGCGGTATCGTTTATGTAAGGTTTGCCTTATGCAAGCGGTGTTGACCATTGGGGTCCACGCAACAGAAACCTATGAAACTGGTCAGGTCCGGAAGGAAGCAGCCATAAATAGATCATTCTGTGTGCCGTGGGTTACCCTGATTGAGCTGGCTACATTAGTTACACTTATGTAACGATATCAAGGATAGGTGCACGGTTACAATGCGGTTGTGGCGGAATGGCAGACGCGCTAGGTTGAGGGCCTAGTGGGGGTGACCCCGTGGAGGTTCGAGTCCTCTTAACCGCACCAAAAATTACCAAGGAAATTGTTTTGAAAAGTGTTGGTAATATTGATAAATTATGATATGTTGATGTTCTCACTGCTGAAGGTAGTGAATTTTTTGGTGTATTGTCGCGCGGAATTTAATATTTTGTTGTAACTTGAACTAATTAAAGATTATTATGGGGATTTTGGATAGCCACGTGTGGACAATGTTTTCTATAAAGGCTCATCTAGTAACGTCCTCCTCTCTTTAAGAGGAGGACGTTACTAGATGAAAAACCACAACCGACAATGGTTGTGGTTTTTGCTGTTCACAAAATAAGTAAGGAAATAAAAGAGAGTTTGCCACTTGAAACATCAGTCTTTATCAACCTAAAAAAGAAGTTAGAAAAGGTAATTCTGGCAGATGATTTTCCTGTATGAAGAGTTATAAGCATTGTTTCATTTTTGGTTTTTAAGACATAAATTGGAAAAAATTGAATTGAAATGTTTACCAATTCAGTATCATAAGTTAAAATATTAGTTAAATAGTTTTGTAACTAAACTCCTACTTATTAGGATGATGAAAGGGAGGGAATAGGAGGTAAGGGCAGATTATATGAAGGTAATTTCGATTAGAGGGTGAATTTATACCTATCATAACATCGAAGAGACAGCAGTAAGAGGGAGCTATTCTCTTTAATTAGGACTCGTATTTATTGAATTCTAACTAACTACTTAGTGACAAAAGCCGGTGAAAAAATGAGGAGTGATAACATGAATCGTTTACAAGACAAGCCAACTTACTATGATGGAAGCGGATTGAAAAAGGTAGTCCCAGGAGACAAAAAAGGATATAAAGATTATGTCATTCAACCAGAAGGAAATATGAAGCATGTACAAACTCCTTATTTTCCATTTTTAGAAAAATAAAAGAACAGCGGGTTGGGATTGAAGCCAACCTGCTGTTCATAAGTTCATTAGAATGTTTTTGCCACTTCTTTTGCTTGTTCTAATCCTTTTTCGATGATTTCTTCAGCTTGATCAGGGAATTGGTTATGTCCTTCAATAATAACCGTTTGCAATTTTTCTACACCCCAGAAGCTAAACATTGTTTTTACAAAGTTAACAGCCATTTCTGCTGATTGAGCAGGGCCCTCTGAGTAAACACCGCCTCTTGCATTTAGAAGAACAACGTCCTTGTCTGGTAGTAACCCTTCAGGACCTTCAGCTGTATAACGGAAGGTTTTACCAGCTTGAGCCATGTAGTCTAAATATGTGTGGAGAACAGCTGGTACTGTGAAATTCCATAGTGGGAATGCGATCACAACTTTATCTGCTTCAAGGAATTGATTTAAATAACGATTTACGATATCTGTTGTTTCTTTTTCAGAAGGAGTTAACTCTAATCCTTTTGAAAGCTTGAACATACCATTAATCTTATCCGTATCATAATATGGTAAGTTCTCTTCGAATAAATCAAGCTCCGTAATAGTATCGTTAGGATTAGATGCTTTATATTGATCTAAAAAAGTGTGATAAAGTTTAACACTTACCGCCTGTTCGATAGGTCTTGAATTTGCCTTAACAAATAATACGTTTGCCATAAAAAATACCTCCATTTAATAATGTTGCTATAGCAACAAATTGTGTAAATGTAACTAGTACTTTATTAGTAACTACAAAGAAGTACTACATCACGTTATTTTGTATCTTAGAAAGAAGCTAAAAATAAATAGTTGCTATACATACTAATTACATAAAACTTAGTATAATTAAGGTCAATCTCAAAGTCAATCAATACGACTTAAAATAAAATGGGAGAGCAAAAACAGGTCTCCAGAGGAGGAGGCCTGTTTGAATCATCTATTTTAAAATGTCATGATCAACATAACGCTCACCGTTTAATTCGCTAATAATATTTATAGCAACAGCTGCACCATTTCCTGCAGTGACAATAGTATGTACACTTACCCCCGCTATAGTTCCCGCTGCCCAAATACCGTCTTTATTCGTGCGCCCATCTTTATCAACTTCAATGATGGATTTAATTCTAGGTTCTGTTGCCGTTATAACTGTAAGCCCAATTTTTTCAGCTAAGTTGCTCAATGCACCAGTTGCAAATAGTACATGTTTTGCATGAACTTCTTGGTTCTCACCTTCAATTTTATATCCTTCAGCTTCTGAAGAAACGTTAACGACAATGTCTTCAATTATTTCAGCACCAAACTTAATGGCTTGATTTTTACCTGTTTCCACTAAATCAGGACCAGCTATTTCATTGACCCCGTAATGATTTTCAACCCATGCTCGTTGAGTCATCCCTTTGCTGTTATCAAGAACAACCACTTTCTTCCCGGCCTTCGCTGCAAAAATGGCTGCACTAGCACCTGCTGGGCCTCCTCCAATTATGGCGATATCGTACATAGTTCATTCCCCCAAAAATGATAATAGTAAAGCGCTTCCTAAAATATATATCTGTAAAAGAGCAATTACATTTGTAATCTTTAAAGTTGCTCCTGTACATTTTTATTCATTTTTTCTAGGATCTTCTCCATTTGCATTAGTTCTACTTCTGAAATTCCTTTGCAAACGAGATCATTAAATTGTTCTGCAATAGGAATAACCTCATCCCCAAGCTTCTTTCCACACGGTGTTAAGTAAAGCTTGAGAGAACGGCGGTCATCTTGACAATGGCTCCTTTTAATAAACCCTTTTTTTTCTAAGTTTGATGCCATTCTAGCAATGTTAGTCTTATCTTTTTCTAATTTAGTCACAAGTTGGTGTTGTGACAGACCATCTTGTTCCCACAGGAGCATCATAATTAAATTTTGCTCTGGAGCGAGGTTATATGGCTCTAATTTAGCTTTAACATAGCTAGTTAAAGTTAAATCGGTTTTATGTAGTTTAATACTAATATAATCTTGGAAGGATAATTTCAATATGTGCACCTCACAAATAGTTGCTATACATACTAATTTCAAACTAAGTATAGAAAAATTGTATACTTCTGTCAACTTGAGTTTGTAAAATAAATGTAAAAAAGGAAGGGGATTCAATTCATCTCTAGAGGGGGGCTTAGAAATAATGTACTAAGGAAAGAGAACAACTAAAGCCATGTTACTCTAGATATCCTCTTTTTTCCGAATTAATTTTTGAACTGCCGGGATATCTGCTGGTGCCCATTGTAGTGATAAGAGCTGTTCTCGTTTGAGCCAAAGTAATTTAGAATGTTCATTTGCAATGGGGAGACCTGCTATAAGTTTTGCTCTAATAACAATAAGGTGAATCGTAAACTCCTCATACGTATGCGTGTGTTCGTGAAATACATCGATAGGTTCAATTTGGCATTGCAATTCTTCAGTAATTTCTCTTTTCAGAGCAGAGTAACAATCTTCGTCTTTTTCAACCTTTCCCCCAGGAAACTCCCACATGTTTGGAATTTTCATCACGGGAGAACGAAGTGCACAAAGGATTTCCAATTTTTCATTTTCAATAATAGCGGCAACGACATTGATGGTTTTATTCATAGGGCCTCCTATGTCAGGTATTATGAATGGTGGAGAGGTACAATATAGTAAAACTCGTAAACATTATTTCAACTTCTCACTTTCCTCTATTAGATGTTTCACTAATTGTCCAACCCTCTCATTATCTAATTCGTAAGAAGCGGCCTTGATTTCTTCGTAAATTAATTGGTCAATGACTTCGTCGCGATCAATATCCACCCACTTATTTTCTTTGTCTAACTGCGCTAATTGTGCTTTCACTCGGTTTAATGCGTTTTTTTCCATTTTTTTCACTCTCCTTTCAATTTTTTTTAGATTTGTTTACTTATTATGATCATAGTAAGTTGAAAAAACAACCTATTCCTTTCTCCTGAATACCCCAGGAGATTTTCCGTGTTTTTTCTTAAACACTTTATGAAAATACGTATAGCTACCAAACCCACAGTTTTCAGCAATTTGTTCAAGGGACAAATGAGTATATTTCATTTGGTCTTTAGCTGCAGATAAGCGAATATCTTGCGCATATTCAATCATTGTTTTTCCAACATGTTCTTTAAATAGGTGCACGGCCCGGGAGACACTTAGTTCGACGTGCTGTGCAACTTCTTCAATTTTAAATGGGGTTAAAGCTTCTTCTTCAATAAAGCGCATCATTCGGCTGACGATAGGTGGACGCTCGAAGAATTCAGTCGTTTCATTGACAGCTCGTTCAAGAGAAAGGCAAAGGGCCTTCATTAAATACTCTACTAATTCACGGTTCTCTTTTGTAGGAGGGCGGCGTTCTTCAACTATTATATGCCTCCATAGTGTTAGAATTTTCTCATCTAAATGAATACGTGAAATACTTGGTTTTTTGGAGCGCTCCCACCAATGATCGATCCAATCTCCTTTACAAAAAACATAAAAATCACTACTATTCTGATCTTCCTCTATTTTTAATTCATAATAATCTCCTGGTTTAAGGAGGAGGAGATGACCTTTTTCAATAGACATCGAATCTTCGTTAATAACGATTTCACAAGAGCCTTCTGTTTGAAGACGAAACAAATAGTCACTTAATCCTGATTTATAGGAAGAATAAAACGGTTTAGAATGATGAGAAAAACTACATAAGCCAATAGAAATCATTGTGAGTGCTCCTTTTTATATTAAAAATAGCAAAATAGTTGATGTTTTAATCATATCATTTATTTTCATGAAGGGAAAAACCAATTATCATAAAGGAAATTGATGATAATGTATGAATGAAGGAGGTAAGGGGAGAGTAAGAAAGGCTTTTTTTATTAGAGAACATTAAAGCGTTTACAAATAAATGGTGAAAGAGGTTTTGGATATGTCAAACATTTCAGTTGCAGTTCAAATGTATACATTGCGCGAAGAAAGTGAGCAAGATTTTGTTGGTACACTAAAAAAAGTAGCGGAACTAGGTTTTGAGGGAGTGGAGTTTGCTGGTTACGGAGGACTTTCGGCAAAAGAAGTACGAGTGGTACTAGATGAACTAGGTTTAAAAGCTGCATCAAGCCATATCTCATTAGTTGAATTAAAAGATAATTTAGAGAAAGTAATAGAAGATCAAAAAATTCTTGGTAGTAAATATATTGTTTGTCCATTTTTAATGCCGGATGAGCGTACAGAAGCACATTATCAGTCTCTTATTTCTTTTTTAGAGGAAGCAGGTTCAAAATGTAAACAAGAAGGCATTACGCTTTGCTATCACAATCATGATTTTGAACTTGAGCGTTTACATGATGGGAGAACAGCACTTGAAGCGATTTTCGATGACACAAGTGCAGATCATGTTCAGACAGAACTTGATGTGTATTGGTTAACAAAAGCGGGTGAAGATCCGGTTGAATGGATTCAACGATACAAAGGACGAACACCTTTGGTTCATTTAAAAGACATGACAACAGATGAAGAGAAATTTTTTGCAGAACTTGGTACAGGTGGGGTCGATATTGAAGCGGTACTGGCTACGGGTGAAGAAGCAGATGTTCAATGGTGGATCGTTGAGCAGGATGCAAGTCGTCGTACTCCACTAGAAAGCATTGAAATGAGCATTAATTATCTAAAGACAAAACTTCCTCATTTAGCTGAAAAATAAAGGAGGAAGGGACATGGCATTAAAAGTAGGACTTATAGGCTGTGGTAACATAAGCGGAATTTACTTAAAGAACAGTCAACGATTTTCAGCGTTTGATATTGTTGCTTGTGCAGATGTAAACGAAGCAAGAGCACGAGAAGTAGCAGACTCATATGGAATTGAACAGATGACAACAACGGATTTACTATCGTCACCTAAAATAGATGTGATCTTAAACTTAACGGTCCCTCACGCTCATGCTGAAGTGATTTTACAAGCAATCGAACAAAAAAAACATGTTTACACAGAAAAGCCGCTTTCCGTTTCTTTTGAAGACGGGAAACGAATTTTAGAAGCTGCTAAGTTAAAAAATGTTTATGTCGGATCGGCACCAGATACATTTTTAGGTGGGAGCATCCAGCTTGCTGGTTCGCTTCTAGAACAAGGCATCATTGGAAAGCCAGTTGGAGCAACCGCTTTTATGATGTCTCGTGGACCAGAATCATGGCATCCGAATCCTGAATTTTTTTATCAAGTAGGCGGAGGACCTATGTATGACATGGGACCTTATTATATTACAGCACTTGTGAGTTTACTTGGATCTGTGAAACGAATAGCTGGATCAACCAAAATTTCTTTCCCAACACGGATGAAAACGAGTGAAGCTAACTACGGAGAAACATTTAAAGTAGATGTTCCGACTCATGTGAGTGGAATGGTTGATTTTGCGTCTGGAGCCACTTCAACTATTACAACGAGTTTTGATGTTGCTGCGTCTAGAACGCCGTTTATTGAAATATACGGGGAGAAGGGAACGATCAGTTTGCCTGATCCGAATCACTTTAATCAACCTCTATTACTCAAAGTACATGGGGAAAAAGAATGGAACGAGCTAAAGCCAGCAGGAGACGCAGATGATAATTTACGCGGAATCGGATTAGCGGACATGGTGGAAGCAATACAAAATGAATCAGAGGCAAGAGCAAGTGGCCAGTTGGCCCTGCATGTTCTTGAGGTCATGCACGGAATTCATCAATCATCAGAACAAAGCAGACATTACGAGATGGAAACTACGTGTGTAAAACCACTTTTATTAAAAAGTAAATACATCAATACGGAGGAATAAAGCAATGAGTACAGTTAAAGTAGGAGTTATCGGATGTGGAAGTATTTCAAGATTGCGTCATCTACCTGAATATGGGACAAATAATCAAGTAGAAATTGTTGCTGTATGTGATATCGTTGCAGAACGTGCAGAAGAAATGGCTGAAAAATATGGTGCAAAGGCGTTTACTGATTATAAAGAGCTTTTAAAACTAGAAGAAATCGATGCAATTAGTGTTTGTTTGCCAAACTATTTACATGCACCTGTATCAATTGATGCTTCAAATGCAGGAAAACATGTATTATGTGAAAAACCAATGGCAACATCGAAAGAAGAAGCTGAGGAAATGATTAAGGCAGCCAAAGACAATGGCAAAAAATTAATGATTGCACATAATCAACGTTTTGTTTCCTCACATCAAACGGCAAAAGAAATCATTGAAAGTGGAAAATTAGGTAAGATTTTTAGTTTTAAAACAACATTTGGGCATCCTGGACCTGAAAAGTGGAGCATTGATGGAGCTGAAAGCTGGTTCTTTAACAAAGAAGAAGCATTTATTGGAGCAATGGGAGATTTAGGAGTTCACAAAGCTGACTTAATGCGTTATCTTCTAGGAGAATTCTCGGAAGTCGCTTCATTCATTGAAACAAACGCAAAAGAAAACACAGAAGTTGATGACAATGCCGTTTGTCTTCTAAGAACAGAGAGCGGGATTATTGGTACTCTTGCAGCGAGTTGGGCATATGTATCAAGTAGTGATAATTCAACTATTATTTATGGTGAAAAGGGAACACTTCGTTTAGAAGCAGATCCTGAGTACTCATTAATTGAAGAATATAAAAATGGGAATGTTATTCAACATAAATTAGATAAGATTCAAACGAATGAAGAAGGTGGACAAACTAGCAGTCATGTTATTGACCATTTTGTCAATTGCATCGTTGAAAATAAAGAGCCACTTATTACTGGAGAAGAAGGTTTGAAATCATTAGAAATTATTTTAGCCTCTATTGAATCACAAGAATCTAAACAAATTGTTTCCCTTCGAAAGGGTGTGTAATTTATGAAGTTAGGCGTTTTTACCGTTTTGTTTGCTGGGAAGTCATTTGAAGAAATGCTTGATCACGTAAAAGCCTCTGGGCTTGATGCAGTTGAGATCGGCACAGGTGGGTATCCCGGAAATGCTCACTGCCCACTTGATGAACTGCTCGAGGATGAGCAAAAAAGAAAAGATTACTTAGAGGCCGTGACGTCACGTGGTTTAACGATTAGTGCGTTTAGCTGTCATGGTAATCCGATTTCTCCAGATAAAGCCTTTGCTGAAGAATCTGACTCAGTGTTACGTAAGACAATTAAATTAGCGTCTCTACTTGAGGTTCCGGTAGTAAACACGTTTTCTGGAACAGCAGGAGACAGTGAGGATGCAAAGCAACCGAACTGGCCAGTTGTTCCGTGGCCAACAGAATATGCCGATATTTTGACTTGGCAATGGGAAAACAAACTAATTCCTTATTGGAAAGAGATCGGTCAATTAGCTGAGCAGCATAATGTGAAGATTGGTCTTGAACTTCATGGAGGATTTCTTGTTCATACACCATATACAATGTTAAAACTAAGAGAAGCAACCTGTGATGCAATTGGAGCCAATCTTGATCCAAGTCATATGTGGTGGCAAGGAATTGATCCAGTTGCTGCGATTAAAATTTTAGGTAAAGCAGGAGCGATCCATCATTTCCATGCAAAAGATACGTACATTGATCAAGATAATGTGAATATGTATGGATTAGTAGATATGCAGCCATATGGCAATGTTCAAACGCGTGCTTGGACATTCCGCAGTGTTGGGTGTGGACATAGTTTACAAGAATGGTCTGATATGATCAGTGCATTACGGACTTATAACTATGATTATGTTGTGAGCATTGAACATGAAGATGCCATCATGTCAATTGATGAAGGTTTTTCAAGAGCAGTTAAAAATCTAAATGATGTGTTGATTAGAGAGTCTGCTGGCGAGATGTGGTGGGCGTAACTATGAAGAAAAATGGCTGAGTGATTCTATCACTCAGCCATTTTTTTAATTCGATCTACATCTACAATCTGTATCGAGAACTTTTAATTATACCATCGCGCTTCCATTGTTGAATTAACTTGTTTATTGTAAAACTTGTTTGCAGGGAATCTAAAAAAATATAATAATAAAACGTTAAATAGTTTACAACATTCAGAGTTATGAGATAATTATTATGAGGAAACAAGTTACTATTAATCGGAGAGGGGTTTATTGAAACACTAAAAAAGGGCTTCTGTTTGTTTCTTTCCTATCTAGAATTGAGAGAGTTGGAGTAGAGCCTAAAAAGAAACAATATAAAAATAGGGGTGGAATTAATGGGAATTCGTAGAACAATGCTGTTCATGTTTGTTTTTATTGGCATGCTTGTACTAGCTGCCTGTGGTTCAAGTGAATCCAGTGGAGATACGGGCCAAACACCTGGTGAGTCTACTAATGATTCAGATGATGCGGTTGTAGGAGAAACAACCGTTTTGAGAATGGCTCATTTAATGGATACATCTAACGTGTGGCATATTACAGCTGAGAAATTCAAAGAAGAAATTGAAACATTATCTGAAGGTCGATATACGATAGAGATTTATCCAAATGGAGAGATTGGTACAGAAGCCGATATGTATCAACAATTAGGAAGTGGAAATATTGATTTGATGTTTAGTAGTTTAGCAAATTTAACGGGTTCATATGAAGAATTTGGTGCTTGGTTTGTTCCTTATCTGTTTGATAATTTAGACCAGGCGTACGAAATGGGACAAACCGATGAAGCAAAACAAATTTTAGATTTAGTCGAGCCTGATAATGTTGTTTCACTTGGTTATGTGTTAAATGGTATGAGGCAGCTAAATACAGTAGATCCGGTTACTGAACTATCTCATTATCAGGGAGAACGAATTCGTGTTGTTCCGAGTCCAACAATTGTGGATTGGTATAATCGAATTGGTGCATCACCTACGCCAATGAGCTTTGGAGAAGTGTTTAGTGCTTTGCAACAAGGAGTCATTGAGGGCGTCGATAATGACTTAACGTCAATCTTAAGTGGAAAGCATTATGAAGTTGCTAAGCATGTTACGTTAACGAACCATTTCGCATGGGGAGGAGCAAGTCTAGTAAATGCTGATTTTTGGAATACTTTATCAGAAGAAGATCAACTATTGTTCCAAGAAGCATATGCGAACACGGAAGCATTTAATGTGGAACTTGCGAAAGAACGGACGGATTTGGACATTGCAGAACTCGAGGAAAATGGTGTAGAAATTCATGAATTAGAAAATAGAGATGAGATTCTTACCCTAGCTCAAGAAATGCAAGAAGCTTATAATGCTGAAAGTGAAATAATTGCAGCCTTTATTGATAAAGGGAATGAGATTTCTGGAAGATAAATATTTTAGTTGGAACATTCAGGTAAGCCGGCGAAGTAGGTAAAGCCGGCTTACCTATTCCATTATATATAACTTTTGAAAGGGGGAGATGTTGAGAATGGTAAAAAAATCAATAGTGTATTTTGATCGCGTCATGATGTTGATTGAAAAATTGTTAAAAGGCATTATTGTATTTTCTGTTGCTGCATTAGTTATTGTAATGTCTTTGAATATTATCTTTCGGTATGTTCTCAGTGCTCCCATTTTTTGGGCAGATGAATTTGCTTTATACATGTTAGTTTGGATAACTTTTTTAGGGGCTAGTATTTGCATTAAGCATGATCGGCTACCAGCCATTACGATTCTAAAAGATAAACTGAATACTACGTTAAGATTGTATTTATATATCATTATTCAAATTGCTATTTTACTATTTTCATTTATTATTTTGTACTATACGTTTGATTGGATTACATCAAACAATGTCGCAAACCGTGTATCTGCGGCTATGCGTGTACCGATGTGGATTCCCTATTCCATATTGCCATTAACGATGTTTATTAACGTTTTATTTGTCTTACACAACATTTTGCATTCAAAACAGAGTTTGAAGCTTGAAATGGGAAGTGATTAGATGCTGATAGCCGGGATAGCGTTATTAATTTTACTAGCTTTTGGATTTCCTATAGCAATCGTATTAGGAATTAGTAGTGTTATTTATATGCTTGCTACGGATAGTTTGAATCTAATGACTTCTGCACCTCAACGAATGTTTAATGGTGTGGAAACGTATGGATTATTAGCCATACCACTTTTTATGTTAGTAGGGGAATTAATGAACCAAGGAGGAGTGTCTAATCGGATTATCAAATCTCTTAGTTTATTAATGGGGCATTTAAAAGGTGGTTTGGCTTATGCTAATGTTGTAGCGAATGTTTTCTTAGCTTCTATTTTAGGATCAGCTAACGCCCAATCAGCTATTATGAACCGAGTGATGGTTCCTGAAATGGAAAAAGAAGGATACAAACGGGAATTTAGTGCTGCTCTCACAGCATCATCTTCGCTAATGGGGCCAATTATTCCACCAAGTATGATTTTTATTTTGTACGGTGTCTTAGCAGGTGTTTCAATCAATGGGTTATTTCTAGCAGGGATTATCCCTGGTTTGCTCTTCGCTCTAGCCTTTGTTGGAATGATTTACGCATTGTCGTTTAAGTATAATTTCAAAAAAACAGACCGGGCCAGTGCTGCTGTTATTGCTAAATATCTTCTTCAAGTGATTCCATCCTTATCAATTCCTGTGATTATAATTTGGGGGATCTTAACGGGGGTATTCACACCAACTGAATCAGCAGCTATTGGTTGTTTAATTGCATTTATTCTGGGGATGTTTGTCTATAAAGAGTTAAAATGGAGTGATCTTTCGAAAGTTTTCATCAATACAGCTGTAAATACATCGATCATTACATTTATTATCGTGAATGCTAGCTTGTTTAGTTGGGTAATGGCAATGGAACGTATTCCACATTTAATCATGGATTTTATTATGTCGATCGCAACAAGTCCGCTAATGTTTTTGGTGTTAGTCAACATTCTTTTCCTTGTTATCGGGATGTTTATGGATGAGATGGCTGCTATTATTATCCTTGTCCCTATCTTAATGCCAATTGTGTCAGCCTATGGCATTGATCCTATACATTTTGGGGTAATCATAGCCATTAATGCAACGATTGGATTAATTACACCTCCAGTTGGCTATGTTTTGTTTACAACTAGCTCTATAGCAGAGGTGAAATATGAGCGCTTAGTCCGAGCGATTATCCCGTTTGTTGCCATATCTCTTCTAATCCTGCTTATCATTACATATGTGCCTGCGGTCACAACGTGGATTCCACAGTTATTTGGATAAGTGGGTTTCTAGTATAGATTAAATATTAGGAAGGTCATTTCGGAATACACTGAGAAAAAATGAAGGAAGTAAAATAAAAATTGAATCTTAAAATCACGGAGTCCGGTGTAGACAGGGGCTCCGTGATTTTTGTTTTTTACCATCTTATAAGACAGTCTTAGTCTGTAACTTGTAATAGGGAAAATACTTCACTGTCACATAACATTACAAAAAAACTCTAATTCTCTCAATATATGGTTATTATTTATTTGTAATAAGAAAATGATGTGAGATTATTCCAGTTAAAGCAATTGAGTTAGATGGAAAGGGGAGGTTTAGAAAATGAAAATGACTCAGTATCGTATTAACAGTGAGAGATTGCGTCAATCGATTGAAAAACTAGCTACCTTTGGAAAGAATGAGAACGGCGGATTGGACCGAACTACGTTTACAGAAGCTGAACTAGAGGCAAGGGATTGGCTAAAAACATCTTTAAAAAAAGCAAACCTTCAGGTTAGGGTAGATGAAGCTGCTAACATCTGGGCTAAAAAAGAAGGGCAATTAAATGATTTGCCTGTTATTACTTTTGGTTCCCATATTGATACCGTACCAAATGGTGGGAAGTATGACGGGGCTTTAGGAGTGTTAATGGCTCTTGAAGTTATGCAAGTGCTTGAAGAAAACCAAATTAAAACAAGACATCCGTTTGAGCTCGTTTCGTTTAGTGCTGAAGAACCAAATCCATTTGGGTTATCGACATTTGGAAGTCGAGCGATAACAGGTAAACTGAAAACAAAGGACATTGAACAAGTAATCGATTCTGCAGGGAACGTATTAACAGAAGCTTTGAAGGGTGCTGGTGGAAATCCGACACATTTTGAAAGGTCTGTGCGAAGCCCAAATGAACTAGCTGCGTACTTGGAAGTACATATTGAGCAAGGAAAAAGACTACTCAACCATCAGATTCCAGTCGGTGTTGTTTCAGCGATTACAGGAATTTATCGTGAAGAAGTGACGGTCTTTGGAGAAGCCAATCACGCAGGGACTACACTAATGGATGATCGAAAAGATGCATTAGCGTCCTCCTCAGAAATGGTGCTAGCACTTGAAAAAATTTGCTCCGAATATCCAGAAAATGAAGTAGTCGGAACAGTTGGGAAATTAATGGTGTTACCTAACTCCGCAAATATTATTCCAGCAGAGGTTCGATTTACATTAGAAGTTCGAGGAAAAACAAAGGAAGAAATGAAAGATGTTATAGAAAAATGGGAAAATGATGTGAAACAAATTCAAATAAACCGTTCCGTTCGGATTGATCGCTCTGTACTTCTTAATCAAGACCCTGCGCCAATGGATGCACTTCTAATCAAGAAAACGGAAGAAGCAGCAAAACATTTAGGGTATGAATCTCTGTTACTCGGCAGTATGGCGGGTCACGATGCGACTCATATGGCTTCTATTACTAGAAGTGGAATGATCTTTGTACCGAGTATCGACGGGAGGAGTCATTGTCCAGAGGAGTTTAGTAGGATGGAAGACATAGAAAAGGTAGCGAATGTATTTCTTCACACACTTTTAGCCTTAGATTGCGAATTAAATTCTGAAATTTCTTAATAGTTTTTAATCCTTATTTTGGAAATGGGAGGGATTATTTTGGCTGAAGTCATTAGAAAAACCATTTCGATTTTAACTGCTATTAAGCCTACTGAAGACAAAGAAGAGTGGAGTGTTACAGAAATAAGCCGAAAGCTAAACATGCCATTACAAACGGTACATCGACTTCTTGGTTGCTTATCTGATGTTGGATTCGTAATACGAGATCGTGAGACAAAGAAATTTAAATTAGGATTATCAATAATGGAACTAGGTTTATCAATTAGAGATAACCTATCTGTTCGAAATACTGCATTACCTATAATGGAAAAGTTAGCATCGCAAACGAAGGAAAGTGTCTACTTAACGGTCCCCGAAGGTCATGATGGAATCTTTATTGATTGTATAGATTCACCTCAACTATTAAAAATTACAGAACCTGTCGGAATGCGCAGACCACTCTGTGTTGCTGCATCCAAAAAAGTTATACTTGCTTTTTTACAGACGGGAAAAAGACAGAAGATTATTAAAGAATTAGATGAATTAGGATTCGTTTCGAACAAAGATGAGTTAATGGAAGAATTAGACATCATTCAGGCCCAGGGGTTTGCTTTATCTCATGGTGAAACTACTAAAGGAACAGTGAGTGTCGCAGCTCCTATATTCTCTTGGGAAAATGAAGTAGTCGGTTCGATTAGTGTAGCGGGACCTGAGCACCGATTTGTTGGAACTAGATTGCATGAATTTATTAAATTAACAACAAAAGCCTCCTGTGACGTCTCAGAGGAATTAGGGTGGTTCGATCAGTAAAACATTTTTAATAGAAACGTTCTATAAATTATCAAAAAAGTTAAAAAGGAGAAAACCTAACAAACAAAACAAAGCTTCTCTCACATGATGAGCGAAAAAACTGAAAAGTGGGAATAATCAATGTTAATCTAAACCTAGACATAAAAGAGTCATAAAAAATTTGGATGAGGTGGATGAAGATGTGTGGTATTGGAGGACTCATTTATAAAAATTCAGTTCATGAGAAAAAGACAGGTGAAATTGTTGTAAAGATGCTTGAGAGTTTATGTAGAAGAGGCCCAGATTCAACGGGCGTAGCTCTCTTACATCCAAAAGCTGATAACACATTATACATTGATGTGAACTATGACAAAGCGGGAAATGGTGAGAAAGTAATCAATCTATTAACAGAGTATGTGACGATTGACCAATCTTCTGACCATGGAAGCTATGTAAGAGCCATCGTAAAAGATGTTGATAATGAAGAAGAATTGATATTAGCAATAAACAATATTGATCAGGATGTATCTGTAGCAAGCTACGGTGATCAATTGGAAGTTTTAAAGTTTTTAGGTGGAGCCGAAAATTTAGAAGCACAGTTTAAAATTTCAGAGTATGACGGTCAAGTAGCAATTGGACATACCAGAATGGCGACAGAAAGCAAAGTTGATATTTCTCATTCTCAACCATTGTCTTGTCATACAGGGAAAGATTTAACCATTATCCATAACGGTCATATTACCAATTATATAAAACTGCGTAGTAAATATGAGAACCAAGGATATACATTCATCACTGGAAATGATTCAGAAGTGATTGCAGTGTATTTAGTAGATAAAATCAAATCTGGATTGAACTTGAAAGAAGCCATGGAGATGTCATTAGAGGATTTGGATGGATCGTTCAGTTACATCGCGATTACTCCAAATCAAGTTGGTTTAGCGAAAGAGCCATTTGGCATGAAGCCGATGGTCATTGCTGAAACTGATGACTTTGTTGCTTTCGCATCGGAAAGTATGGCCATTACGAATGGGTTTGGAAAAAATTTAAGTGTATTTGAGCCTGGATCAGAGGAGGTTATGATATGGAATCTGTAAAAGAAGCTGTTTTTATTGATTGTGAAGTAACGCCTTTACAAGAAATAAATGAGCAAATTGCGGAGGCGGCAAAACAAGGTGTAAAGGAAGTCATTATAGAAAATCCCCAAGCTCGTCATAATCTTGGTGTTGGGATTACCAACCCAATCAACTTAATCTATAAAGGCGATGTTGGTTATTATGCTGTAAGTCTATGTGATTATGTAACCGCAAAAGTTGAAGGAAATGCAGGTTGGGCAATCGGAGAAAATCTCATGCATGGAGAGATTGTCGTTGAAGGAAATGCAGCCTCTTCAACAGCTGCTTCCATGCGTGGCGGAACGGTGGTTGTCAAAGGAAGTGTCGGTGCTCGGGCAGGTATTGGCTTAAAAGGTGGAACGCTAATAGTTGGAGGTAATGTTGGGTACATGACAGGGTTTATGATGCAAAAAGGTAAAATGATTATCTGTGGAAATGCAGGAAAAGCTCTTGGTGATTCCATGTATGCTGGTGAAATTTACGTCGCTGGTGAGATCTCAGAGCTGGGTAATGGAACGGAAATTGTTGAGCTCCTTGACGAAGAATACATGGAGATTAAAGCACTCCTTGAGAGCTACGGGATAAAAGCGCCTCCTGCATTTAAGAAGATCATTTGTAACGGAATGCTTCATAACTTTAATAAAAAGGAGTTTGGCATATGGAAAACAATATTATAAGAAAAAGCAAAGTATGGAGTGCAGAAAAAATAGAAGAAATCCAAGAAAAAGCTGAACTTGGTCGTTATCGTATACGAGGCCAAGCAACAAAGCGCCTTGATTTGCCGTCTTTTGATGATTTGGTATTTACTCCTGCTGGACTATCGAGAGTTGCATTAGAAGGGTACCGAGAAAAATGTGATACAAGAGTCGTTATTGGAGAAGGTAAGGTGAAGCGACCACTTGTACTAGAAACACCTATTATGGTAGCTGGCATGAGTTTTGGAGCGATAAATGCCAATGCCAAAAAGGCTTTAGGTATAGCAGCAACTCGCTGTGGTATTAGTACTTGTACAGGTGATGGGGGGATGCACCCTGTTGAGCGAGAAGCATCTGAAAAATTAGTATATCAATTACTTCCAAGTCGATACGGCTTAAATCCATATGATTTAAAACGAGCAGATGCAGTTGAAATTGTTGTGAGTCAAGGTGCTAAGCCAGGAACTGGGGGAACGTTGCTTGGACAAAAAGTATCAGAAGAAGTAGCCAATATGCGTGATCTTCCACTTGGTGTTGACCAAAGAAGTCCTTGTCGTCATCCAGACTGGATGGGTCCTGATGATTTAGGTGTGAAAATCGATCAAATCCGAATCGCTACTAATTATGAAGTGCCAATTTTTATTAAAGTAGGGGCCGGAAGAGTCTATGATGATGTAAAACTAGCAGCGAAAGCCGGAGCTGATGCGATTGTTATTGATGGAATGGAGGGTGGAACCGCTGCTTCCCCAGAAATCCAACTAGATCATACGGGAATTCCAACAGTGGCTGCTGTCGTTGAAGCGGCCGAAGCGTTGCATGAGATTGGTATGAAAGACGAAGTGAAATTAATCATTGGAGGAGGAATTGCAAACGGAGCCGACGCAGCAAAAGCGATCGCATTAGGAGCTGATGTCGTTTACATTGGAACAGCAATGCTAGTTGCTCTTAACTGTAATAAATCTCTTTATGTGGAAGATTACAAAGAGCTAGGAACCATTCCTTCAGCTTGTCACCACTGTCATACAGGGAAATGTCCAGTAGGAATTGCGACACAAGATCCTGAACTAATGAAGCGTCTAGATCCAGAAGAAGCTGCAGATCGTGCCGAAAACTACATTAATTCCATCACCATGGAAATGCAAATTTTTGCTCGTTCGTGTGGAAAAAGCAAAGTTGGAGATTTAGATCCAACAGATTTGCGCTCTTTAACAATGAATACATCTATGATTACTGGGGTGCCTATCGTTGGAATGGGGAGCCGCAAACCATATTGGGCGAGATATGAACATTCGACAGAAACAAAGGAATTAGTAACAAAATAAAAAAGAAATTGGTTAGGAAGGTGAAGAAAATGAACGGTGTTGTTACAAGTAATTCGTTAATGGTAGAGGAAATTAAACAGAAAATGGAAACGGGTAATGTCCAATTTTTACTTGCTTCTTTTTCTGATATAAATGGATCATCAAGAGCTAAATTAGTCCCTTCCAAACGACTTTCTACTGTTCTTGAGAGTGGAGCCGGGTTTGCCGGCTTTGCTGTCGGGGATTTAGGGCATGGACCAACTGATCCTGATATTTTATGTATTCCAGATTTACGTTCTATGACAATTTTGCCATGGCAAAAGGACTTAGCTTGGTTTGCTGGGACGTTGACAGAAGATGGATCTCCTTGGTCTTATTGTACAAGAACGATTCTATTAAATGTAATGGAAAAAGCGAAGAAACTCGGTTATGAAATGAAGACAGGGGTTGAACCAGAATTTTCACTTTTAAAAGAAGGTGATCAGGGTACTATTACTCCTGCTGATCCATTTGATGTAGCTAATAAGCCTTGTTACAACCAAGTAGCATTAATGCGAAACTATGACTTTCTTAGTACTTTAATTGGTTATATGGAAGAGTTAGAATGGGACGTTTCTCAAGCCGATCATGAAGATGCAAATGGGCAGTTTGAAGTGAATTTTGAATTTGCGGATGTATTAACGTCTGCTGATCGATTAATGTTTTTTAAATATATGGTTAGGAGTATGGCCGAAGAGAGAAATTTAGTTGCAACGTTTATGCCGAAACCTTTTTCTCATTTAACTGGTAATGGGTGTCATATGCATCTAAGTCTGTGGAATGGAAGTCAGAATTTATTTAAGAATACAGGAGATCCAAAGGGGAATGAATTATCAGAGCTTGGTTACCATTTTATTGGTGGAATATTAAAACATGCCAAATCTCTAACAGCCATTGTTTGCCCCACTGTTAATTCGTATAAACGCTTAACAGCGATGTCTACGAGTTCAGGAGCAACGTGGGCACCGAATCTTATTTCGTATGGTGGGAATAATCGGACTCAGCTTGTTCGTTGTCCAGGCGCAGGTAGAATTGAATTCCGAGCAATGGATAATCATGCCAATCCATACCTTGCTTCAGCAGCAATTTTAGCAGCTGGTTTAGATGGTATTGAAAAAAAGGTCAATCCAGATCTAATAATTTCAGAAAATTCAGAATTGGAAAGTGTATTAGGTAATGAAATTGGTAAGTTACCATCTACGTTACAAGAGGCAATTATAGAATTAGAAGAAAATGAAGTTTTAATAGAATCTTTAGGTCATGACTTTATGAATACGTACATTAAGAGGAAAAAAGAAGAATGGGCAGAGTACAACGAAAAAATTAGCTCTTGGGAAATCGAAAAGTACTTAAAAGAAAATTAATATTGCTAAACGAATCTAAGGGGATGAATCGTTTTGAGTAAATACGATGTTATTGTGGTAGGTGGAGGCTCAATGGGTTCTGCTGCTTGCTATTATTTAAGTAAAAAAGGAAAGAACGTGTTAATGATTGATCAATTTTCTATTCCTAATACATTTGGGAGCCACCACGGTCACACGAGAATGTTACGTATTGGCTATGGGAATGGTGGCAAGTATGTTCCACTTGTACAAGAATCTTTAAAGCTATGGTATGAATTGGAGAAGGAAACGGGAAAAGAATTATACAAAAAAACAGGTGCTTTAACAGTTGGACATTCTGAATCTCGCTTTGTCAAAGAGGCAATCGATAGTTCCATCCAATATAATTTGCCGTATGAGAAATTGGATGCAGAACAGATTATGCAACGTTGGCCGGGTATTCAAATACCAGGCGATTATATTGGTAGTTATGATCCAGATTCAGGTTTTTTATTATCTGAAGAATGCATTCAAACATATAAAGAAGAAGCAATGAAGCTTGGTGCTGATGTATTTGAAAACCAAGCAGTCCTTGCAATAGATGTTCAGGATGAGGAAGTTCAAGTTACAACGCCCAATGGGGTGTATACAGCTGCAAAGCTAGTTGCTACAGCTGGGGCATGGATTTCCAAATTATTGCAACCGATGGAATTGCCTATAACCCCTATGCGAAAAACCATTGGATGGTTTAAGCCTTCTGGGAAACGTTTATATGGAGACAATTTTCCTTGCTTTGTGTTTGACACGGATTCAATTGGTCATTATTACGGATTTCCGGACTTTGATGGAGGAGGGCTAAAACTAGGAAGAATGGACCAAGGATACGATTGTGATCCAGATACTGTTAATCGGGAATTTGGTTATTATGCTGATGATGAGGGGGATATCCGTTCGTTTTTAGAACATTTTATGCCACATGCACCAGGGGATTTACTAAAAGGGGCGGTTAGTATGTTCTCCAATACGCCTGATCACGATTTTATAATTGATTATCATCCAAAATACGATCATGTCATAGTAGCTGGAGGTTTCTCTGGTCATGGGTTTAAATTTGCTAGTGTAATAGGCAAGATTTTAAGTGACTTATCTATAGACGGGGAAACAAGTAGCGATATCTCGTTTTTACGATTGAACCGCTTTGCGAATATAAAAACCATGTAAGTAGTGCAGCAAGACAAAGAGAGAGAGGGAACAATTCGTTGTTCTCTTTTTCTATCAAATCTTGTTTCCTACTGTGAGAATATGTCGGAAGAATTCATTACATATAATGTGGCATTCTCTCACGATATAAAAGTATCTCGTATTTTTTGATAACTCTCTATGGGAGTATATATATAGTATCTTAATTGAAAGAGGGATGAATATGAAAAAGATCGAGGCTATTATAAGGCCGGAATATTTTCAGTATCTTCGAGAAGAAATTGAAACGTTTGGTATAAAAGGGTTGACCGTTTCTGAAGTTGGAGGATGTGGGGTTCAAAAAGGCAAACAAGGAATTTTTAGAGGGAATACTTTCGAGATAACATTATTACCTAAAGTGAAAGTTGAACTTGTTATTGATGAAGATAAAGTGGATTCTCTAGTAGAGATTATTCAGAAATGCTGCGCAACTGGAGAAGCAGGAGATGGCAAGATCTTTATCTCATCGGTTGAGCAAGCAATTCGGATACGTACAGGTGAGAGTGGAGTGTCTGCAATCGTTTAAACATTGCAATCTAAATAAAAACAAAAAGGAGCTGCTTAATTATGAAAGGGAAAATCTTGTTATTGCTGACCTTTTTTATGATGATCACAACCATTGTTAGTGCAGAAGAGCCGGTTGTAACAGTTACATTAGATAGTATGTGGATTATTATTGCAACCATTATTGTCTTTCTTATGCACGGTGGTTTCGCCATGCTAGAAATAGGCTTTACCCGTTCTAAAAACGCACTCAGTATCTTAATGAAAAACTTTCTTACCATTTCATTAGGAACTATTTTATATTTTGTAGCAGGTTATGCGATTATGTTTGGTACCTCAGCAAACGGCTTCATAGGGACAGATGGGTTTTTCCTTGCTGGTAATGAGATTGATATGTCTTTCTTTGTGTTCCAAGCTGTTTTTGCAGCCACTTGTGCCACGATTATTTCAGGTGCTGTAGCTGAAAGGATTCGTTTATCAAGTTACTTAATCATTACTGCTGCAATGGTTGTGATCATTTATCCAGTTGTTGGACATTGGACGTGGGGTGGAGGTTGGCTTGATCAATTAGGATTTATTGATTTTGCCGGATCATCTGTTCTTCACCTAACAGGTGCAGTTGGAGCTGCTGTTGTCGCTGCTTTTCTTGGAGGGCGCATAGGGAAATATACAAATGGAAAAGTAAATACGATTCCAGCTCACAGCATTCCACTTGGCGCTTTAGGTGTATTTATTCTATGGTGGGGTTGGTTTGGATTTAATGGCGGGAGTGTACTAGCTGCTGATCCAGAATTAGTTCCAATTGTCATTACAAACACACTACTAGCTGCTTCCGCAGGTGTGATTGGGGCAGCTGGATATTCGCAATTGAAATATAAGCGTGTCGATGCATCACTAACGTTAAATGGGGCATTAGGTGGACTAGTGGGCATTACGGCCGGGGCAGATTCTATGTCTTTAATTAGTGCCGTTATCGTAGGAGCAATTGCCGGTGTTATTTTAATTGAATCTGTTCAATTTATTGATCGGAAATTGAAAATAGATGACCCGGTAGGAGCAGTAGCTGTCCACGGAGTGTGTGGAATTTGGGGAACAGTAGCTATTGGTATCTTTTCGTATGAAGTTGGGCTGATAAATGGTGGTGGATTTACTCAATTAGGAATTCAAATGGTTGGTGTCGTGGCCGTCCTTGTTTGGGTGGGCGTTGCAGCTGCGTTAGCTGTAGGGTTGGCAAAATTATTTGGCCCAATTCGTGTGCCGAGGGACATTGAAATTGAAGGTCTTGATATTACTGAACATGGTAGTGCCGCTTATGATTTGGGATCTGATTTTGGTTCAAGAATGGGACCTCAATCTACTAATGGAACGGATGCATTTGGCCTTGCAAATCGGTTAAATAATTTAGGGAAAAGCAAAAGTGACGTGGTCTAATTAGATGCATTGTAGAGGTAGAAATAAACTACCTCTACTTTAATTTTTTGAAAAACAAAAGGTTTGATGCTGTAATGTAACATTGGGGAGTGAAAATAAATAACAAAGAAAGGCAGATTTCCTCTCGTAATTAATGGAATTTTCCCAATATTCGTTAAAGTGCTGTGTGTATGAGCCTTTATTTATGTGAAAATGAATGTAGATAAAATTTGGAATGGGAGGTGTAAGGTAAACGCAGAACAATCAGAAGGAGTGTGATTTAAAAAGAGCGGTCAGAAAACAGTAAATGAAAAAGGAGGTCAAACATATGGAAGAATTAACAAATCAAATGGAATTATTCGGCCTTCATAGTATGCAAGCTTACTATTGGTGGTGTATCGCTTTAATGTTTGCCATTCATGCAGGATTTCTTTCATATGAAATTGGGGTCTCTCGAGTGAAAAACGTTTTGGCTGCTGCGATGAAAAATGTTATGACGCTTGCAGTGATCATTCCCTCATTTTATTTCTTTGGTTGGTGGATCTACAATGCCTTTCCAGATGGATTTATCCCACGATTTGATGAGTTATCACTAGCCGCGTTACCTTGGAGTCAAAATATGGGGCCTAACATTATGGATAATGAAAGTGGGATATTCTGGGGAGCATTTGCCTTATTTGCTGCGACAACTGGATCGATTCTTTCTGGAACATTAATTGAGCGAATTCGTTTAAGTGCTTTTTTAGTTTTAGCCACTCTTTTAGGATCGGTACTTTGGATTTTAGCTGGATCTTGGGGATGGCATGGAGAAGGATGGTTACTCACTCAGCTTGGTTATCATGATGTTGGTGCTGCTGGTGTCGTTCATGCCGTTGCAGGATTCTTTGCTCTAGGTGTACTTATTCACTTAGGTCCTCGTATTGGAAAATACACAGCTGAAGGAAAACCGAATAGAATCCTTCCACATAATATGCCATCTGCTTTGCTAGGGTTAATGTTAATTTTTGTTGGTTTTTTTGGTTTCTTAGGTGGTTGTATTATTTTTATGACAGATGGAAACTGGATTACGATTTATGGAACACCAACAAATTTATCGGCCTTTGCGTTCAATGCATTAATGGGCTTTGCAGGTGGAATTATGGGTTGTTATATAGCTTCGAAAGCAGATCCTTTTTGGACTGTATCCGGTGGATTAGTTGGAATCATTTCAGTTGGGGCAGGGTTAGATTTATATTATCCAGGTTTAGGTTTCCTAATCGCCTTTATCGGTGGTTTGATTGCACCGAAAATTGGAGAATTCATGGAGAAAAAAGGGTTAGATGATCCAGTTGGAGCTATTGTTGTCCATGGAGTGATAGGAGTGTATTCAGTCATTGCTGTGGGTATTTTTGCTTCTGGATTCCCGAATGTAGTGGGTCCTGACATTACATTCTTTGGACAATTAATAGGTGCAATAGTCATGGTAGCTATTGGGTTTATTCCAGGGTATGTGGTTGCCTATGTTCTAAAGAAAATGAATGCATTAAGGATTCCTGAGGAAGTAGAGAAAATTGGGATCGATGTTGCCAAATTTCCAGGATCGCCTTATCCAGAAGGAATTCCAAGTACAGAGGATAAGGTTACTCTATTAGAAAGAACCTCTAAGAAGTCATCCTAAAAGATGAAATATATAATAAGGAATGAAGGAGTGGGTACGAGTGAATACAATACCAATTTCTAGTTGGGAAGGTGCAGAAGCTTATTTTACTTTTGCCGATAACTCATTTGCGATTTTAGGTTTATTGTTGTTATCTGTTGCAACCTTTGTCTTTGTCATTGCGAAAATCTATTATCATGAAAAAGAAGCATATGATTCTATTGTTCAATTGTACCCAAGTTTGGAAAAAGGATTAGAAGAGAATCATGTCACTCCAGTTTCACAACGTGTAGGAATCAGTTCTTTTGTTGAACCAATGATGCCGACACAAAAAGCTAATGAATTATAATAGTTTAAAAAACCCGTAATCTTCAGGATACGGGTTTTTAAACTAAAGGCTTACATAACATTTTTACCAGATCATAACGTAGATTATCTACTGTAAAATATAAAGTTTTCTCAGCATATAAAACAAATGAGTTTTTCTTGAGATTTAAGTATGTAAATATTAAAACATACTAGTTAGCAATGAAAGGTGGGGAATCAAATGTAAATAGGTCCAGGCTAATTTTTCCTCTCATACTATACTTAATTATAAATAGACATATTATTCTTATGAAAAATCATGCCTTTCTACTTTGGGTTCTAATGCAGTAAATGGACAATTCATGATTCACTAGGAGGAAGTTGCCTATGTCTGAGGTAATTCGAAAATCTATCGATATTTTAAATAAGATTAAGCCTTCTGAAGAAAAAGTGGAATGGAGTGTTACTGAAATTAGTAGGGAGTTAAATATCCCAATTCAAACGGTTCATAGAATACTCAGCTGCTTGTCAGAATATGGTTTCGTGTATAGAGATAACAAAAATAAAAGGTATAAGCTAGGTCTCTCTTTAATGGAGTTAGGATTATCAATCAGAGATAATCTTTCTGTCCGTAATACTGCATTACCAATCATGGAACAGTTGTCGTCTGATACGAAAGAAAGTGTATACTTAACAGTTCAAGAGGGCTCCGATGGTATTTTCATAGACTGCATTGATTCACCACATCTGTTGAAAATTGTTGAACCAATCGGGATGCGGAGACCTTTATGTGTTGCAGCATCGAAAAAAGTAATTTTGGCTTTTTTAAAACCAGTTTCTAGAAGTCTAATCATTGATGAGTTAATTACAAAGGGTTATGTTACAAATGAACAGGAGTTACGAGAGCAGATCAGAATCATTAAAGAACAAGGGTTTGCCATTTCATACGGAGAAACAACTGAAGGAACGGTTAGTATCGCTGCACCGATTTTTTCATGGGAGGATGATGTAATCGGTTCGATCAGTGTTGCTGGTCCGGAAGGTAGATTTGTAGGAACAAGGTTAAATGAAATTATTAAATTAACAACAAAATCTGCATGTGAAATATCAGAAGAACTTGGATGGTTTGCTCGTGTTTAAGTAATTGTTTGATGCAAAATATGGGATTATCTGTTGCTAGCTTCTTATTAACGTTTACTCAGCGGAATGAACATACCTTTATTATACTACTGAAACACATTACACCTTATTCTATGTCAAATAAGGTATTCTTTCGGTAAAGTCTTATCATAGAATTATAAGATTAGAAAGAAAGAAGGGGAAAGGATGGCCTACATTTTTTTAGCAATAGGGATAATATCAGAGGTGATAGGGACGACTATGCTTAAAGCCTCTCAAGGATTTACAAAGCTGCTGCCGGCCATTGGTGGTGTAATAGGTTTTGGGTGTGCTTTATACTTTCTAGCCTTATCGTTTAAGACCATACCATTAAATATTGCTTATGCTACGTGGGCAGGTGTTGGGACTGCAGGAGCCACACTTATTGGGGTATTGCTATATAACGAAAAATTAAATATACCAGGATTAGCAGGGATTTTACTAATTATTGTTGGAATTCTTTTATTAAATTTAACTGCGCCAGCTCCGTCTGCAGAGAAAATGCTAGAGGAGGTGAATCAATCCGTAATATAAGAAAGGAAGTTCGTTTATAAGACGAACTTCCTTTTTTACATAGAGAAAAGGAAATAGGTAAGAATTAGTAACAAACTTATCTATATTTTCCCAATATTTAGTTAATTAGGTTTGTTTTATGTGACAAACTTTGTAATGATGTAAATAGAAATATAGATTCAAAGGAAGGAGCGGGAAAATGATTGATTTGTGGGAAATAGGCTTCTATTTAAGAACCATGTGCAACAGGTTTCAAGGAATCTTATAAATAAGATATGGAGTGGTTCTAATGCATACGACAAAAGATCTGAAGTCGACTGATTTTCAAATTGAACGAGAAAATGAATTAGTCCAATTTGACGACGTTCTTCAACGTTTTAGTCAATTTGATCGAATTGGAATTATTGTTCGACAGCCTTGTGGAAGTATCGGAGCGAGTGCTTTTCTGTTAGCAACGATCACTCGATTTTATGACTTTTTTCGACCGCAGCTTGGAAATGGACTGGGTCAAATAAGAATTTATCCTGAAGTGTTTGTTTTTCATGTTGGAAAAAAACAAATGGATCACTATTGGTTAGACATTTGGCCACCTCATAAAGAGGTTGTAGTAGAAGACGAATCAGAACAAATTCTTCAAGCCGTTAATGACAGAGGGATTACCCGGTTGCTAATTGAAGAGATGCCCCACTGTATAAATCCAGTTTATTTACCTGAGACGTTGACTAGCGCCAAAAATAGAATCACCTCAGCCTTCGTTTATTCTAAAACAGGTAGAGTGAGGGATCCCGATATTAGCATTACTAGTTGTGAAATGGCTGAGAACTATGTTCTAAAGTCGCTAACAGGATCAGATAATCTATCTTTGGACAAAAAAGATGAGTTACTCCGACAAAGGAAACAATTAAAGGAAGGTAGATTTGTAAAAGAGACATATCGAACAGCCACCTTTCAAGAAGCTGTTCGGATGTTAACTCCTTCTACGGATGTAAGTGAACTAACTAAACAATACATTGCTTTAAGTTAAAAATCCAAAAAGGAAGTGGAATAATATGAGTAATCAAGTGGTCGTCGACGAAGGAATTATGAAAGTTCCAAGCTGGTGGACTTGTCCGGATGGATTTCAAGAATTAAAAGAGCAGGCTCACGAATTAGGAAAGTCGACTTTGTTAGCAGGTGCTGCAAATTCTGATCAAAATAGTATATACCCGCGTGAGAGCCTAAAAGCAATAGCGGATGCTGGATTTGGAGCGGTTACATTGCCTTTTGAATATGGAGGACTAGGCAGAGGTTTTAAAGGATTTGCTGTTTTAGCAGAGAGTTTTGCTCAATATTGTACATCATCAACGATGTGTTGGGTTATGCATACAGCTGCTGTTCATGTCCTTTTTTCTGCAGGAAATGAAGAGCAAAGAAATCGAGTTATCCCTGGTGTATTAAGAGGAGACATCGGCGGACTTGCATTTAGTGAACCTGCTACAGGAGGCCACTTTTGGAATTTAGTGAGTAGTGCGCCGCGTTATAAAAATGGGTATTTATTAAATGCTGATAAATCGTTTGTAACTAGTGCAGGAGAAGCTGATTGGTATATCGTTTGTACCAATTTTCCGGAGAGTACGAAAGAAGATAAACTTATGTTTTTACTTGTTGAAAATGGAGCTGAAGGGGTGACGCAATATCCGTTTTCAGCAATGGGACTTCGAGGAAATTCTAGTGGTCCTATGAAATTTGAAAATGTGTTTGTTCCGAGCGGAAATCTTATTGGGGATGAGGGGGGAATGAATTACTATAATGATAATGTAGTTGATCCATTGTTCTTATTAGGAACATCCGCTTGTTGGATTGGTGTTGCTCAAGGAGCTTTAAATGCAGCCATTGACGGAGCGAAAAAGAAAGTACATGCAGATACTGGTTCGTCGGTATCTGGCTACCAAGTTATTCGACACGAGTTAGCTAAAGCTCAAATTTCAATTGATAGTGCAAGAAACATGTTAATCCGAGTGGCTGATGCGTTAGATAATTGTGAAGCAAATAACAACGATCTATCGGATTGTCTCTACCCATTATGGGAACTAAAAACCCATTCAGCAGATATGGTCATTCAAGTTACGAATCAAGCATTACAAGTTTCTGGTGGAAGAGGCTACTTAACAGGGCAAGTAGAGAAGTATTTGCGGGATGGTCGAGCGGGTGCATTAATGGGTCCCACAAATGAGATATTACGAGAGTGGATTGGGCGTACTTTGGTTGAAGTTCCGTGGTTTGAATAACTTTTTCTATAATGGGTGTACAAAGCTGAAGTGCCGCTAGGGGTTAGTAGAGAGCTTCTAGCGTACCGATGCACATTTCAGTGGAATGAATGAAAAAGAGAGGTGTTATTGTCTTGGAAATTGAACATATACGGTATCCAGACAGACCAACCTTTATCAAAGGAAATGGTTGTGCTTTAGCACTTGGATTTTTTGATGGTTTCCATATCGGTCATCAACAAATACTTGAAACAACGAAGCGTCTTTCCGAAAAACAAAGGTTGGAGTTTGCTGTTATGACTTTTTTTCCACATCCTAGCACAGTTATTCCATCGGATAAGGTAATTACAAAGTATTTGACGCCTTTGCCTATTAAACAACAAATGTTTGAGCAGGTTGGGGTAGAAAAAGTGTATTTGGTTCATTTTAACGAAGCATTTGCTACAATATCTCATTCAAATTTTGTTAATGATTACTTGAAAGGAGTGAATTGCAAGCATGCGGTAGCGGGGTTTGACTTCTCTTATGGTTATAGAGGGAAAGGGAATATGAAGCAACTCATTATTGATAGCGACGGAGATTTTGAAATTACGACTGTGGCTAAAGTGGAAGAAAATAATAATAAAATAAGTTCCACATACATTCGAGAATTATTGATGAAAGGTGATGTCAGTCGTATCCCGTTCTACTTAGGTGACTACTATAAAGTGAGAGGGAATATAGTGTCCTATCAACAAAATCAAAGAAAAATAAAGCTAATGGTAGATGTTAATCAAGATGTATTTCTGCCAAAACCGGGTACGTATAAAGTAAGTATAAAAGTAGGTAAAACAATCAATCTTGGAACGATTATGATTCCAGAGGATGAACTTGGTGATATCTTTATTTGGGTTAAAATGCCAAATCACCTAGTTATACCCAAAAGCATATGTTTTCAATTCCTTAGTCGAGAAGAACTACTCTTAGTAAGCAATGAATAAGGTGATAAATGTGAAAAAAGGTCTTTCAATCATGAAGGATCTTTTTTTATTTGTTCTAATAAAACACTAGCCATCTTATCTCAGGAGATAGGATGGCTAGTGTTTATTGCAATTAGGAATTACATAAAATCTGGTTCAGGAAGACGGTGACCTGTATAAATCGCATTGCCGTTACTTTCTTTATGGAACGTAACTTCTGTATCAGGTGTAAAAATCAAGACATCTCCAGCTTCAGCAACATATTTGACGCCTTTATCATCCGATACAATGATTTGACCATTAAGGACTACCTTTACCTCAAGGTATGTATAGGTAAATAGAAAGTCCTCTGATGGTTGCATAGAAAAGTAACCCATAGAAAGGGCGTTTTCATTTGAACAGATTGGCACATCAATGATCTGACTTTTTAAACCAGGAATTCCTAATACTTCATCTAGCTCTTTTGGTGCGTATGTTCCGGCTTTAATTAATTGGACTCCTGGCTCCTGACTTAAATAAGTGTAATCTGCTTTTGCAAATGTTTGTTCTCTCATGTACATCACCTCATATTTTATTTTTTGTTACAATGCAATTGTTACATGGAACAATAAATTGAGAAATCAACAAATAGCAAATATTGGGATAAACTAGTAGTTTTTTGTAAGGAATTATCTCAATCTAGGAAAAGTATTTTTATTTTGTGGATAAGTAAAAACAGTCGAGTGAGTCATTACAACAAAGTTACTCTAAGAGATTCTGATTCTATTAAAATCTGGAATGTTAGTACGATTAACAACGTGGAAGATCTCATAACAGGAAATAACAGATTATCCCATTATTCAAAAAAAAAAGGCGGACACATGGTCATTTTATGCCTAAGATAAAGCTTATAGAAAAACAAAGGAGTGGTTTATGAATGGATAAAGTGAAAGAGACAGTCGATGTGGTTAAGTTGCTATCTCGATGTCAAAACGCTCTTATTTTTGTAGAAGAACCTTCATCGATAGATGCAGTTCGTTTGCTGAATGCTGCGAATGAACAAGGCATTCCATATCAGTTATTTACAAATAAACTACCCCTTTTGTCTAAACTCCTAACTATCAACTTTAAAGAAATTGAGCCGAAAACGTTTAAAACAAATTTTACTATAAAAGAGTTGAATGTTCTTTTAACAAAACAAAAGATCGGTACAAAGCTCTTCATATTCGGTAACTGGCATATGGTAAATTCGATAAAAAGAGAAGCTTTAAACGAGGGTTTTACAGACGAAGACCTTTATGTAGCCGGATATGGAGAAAAAAAAAAACGTGTATTGTATCAAGTGCTCAAAGTTAAATTCTTCCAATGATCAAATTAATGAAATAGTGTGTGCATATTGCCAATCCCATTTAGATGTTTCGATACATTACTCCAATCGTTTAGATGCGTACTTAGGGTATTTGGCAATCTGATAATTTTATTTACTATATAGTAGGGAGGAAAAACGTATGTCTGATTCTACGGAAAGATCCATCACAGTCAAAATTCCGCATGTACCAGTAGTTGACCGATTTCCTTTTCCATTTCAAGAAGACTCTTATCGATACTCAAATAATGCTAGAGCATTAAGGTCTGGTAAGGTAATTCAAATTACCCCTGATTATCATGAGGAAATTAGAAAAAAGAGAAAACTCCTATTAGAAAAGCCGAATCTTGCATATCAATCATTCTCACACTCGATGGAAGCACAATGGGAAATTCTTGAGCTGTTGATGAATGAACTTGTTTCTGTCTATCCAAGTTATTTCAGTCTCCAAAAAAGAGGAGACCATATACTATTTTATAATCATCTACTAGATGAGAAGGAAACCTTTACCTTTGGAGACAAGGAAAGTTTAGCGTGTGAGCCGTTGGACTTTATAGGGAGGCATGTGCAGGAAGATTTAATTTATTTAGGCCAAAGAGACGGTGACCTATATATGGATGCCGGGCAGCTTTGTTTTCCTGCAAACTGGTCAATTGCTTTTGATTTAGGAATGTCCTACTTAGAATTTCACTCACCGGTACCTCATTTTTCAGAGAGTGGACTGGCGGCGAAAGTTCGGAACTTTTTGTTGCAAATGGAAGTGGGCAAACCGTTTACGAGATACAACTGGACAATTACATTAGATCCTATTCTTGAAACATTTCCTGAAACGTACGATGAATGGGGAAAGAAGAAATATGAACTTACGCCTGAAAAGGTAGGAGAGATGGTTCATTTGCGTGTAGAAGATCAACGACTTACAAGATTGCCCTTAAGTAACGGTATATTATTTAGCATCCATACAGACTTAATTTCAATGAAAGATTTAATAAAAAAAAGTGAATGGTCTGAACGGTTTGAGAAGGTTTTGGTTGACCTCCCTGATTACATGGCAGAGTATAAAGGTTTTTCAACATATAAAGAACAGATAACAAATTACTTAAAGAGTGTAAATACAACAACTAAATGAACAGGAGGTCATAATGAGTACAGAAGTAATTAGAGTATCAGTTTCTGAAATTGTAGAAGAAACACCGCATATTAAAAAATTCACTTTGGTTCCTATTGAAGGGAACCGATTGCCGAAATTCAGTGGTGGTTCTCATATAACAACTATGATTAAGAAAAATGAAGAAACCATTGAGCGTTCCTATTCCCTAACAGCCGATCCACTTATTACGAATAGTTACTGCATCGCAATTCGTCGAAGTGAGCAATCAAAAGGTGGTTCAACATTTTGGCATGATCATGTGAAAGTTGGCAACCAGCTCGACATTAGTTACCCTAAGAATCATTTTATGTTAAGCTTTGCAGCAAAACATCATATTCTTTTTGCTGCCGGTATCGGAATAACTCCTTTTCTTACTATGATCGCTGAGTTAAAAAGAAAAGGAAAAACATTTGAGCTCCATTATGCTGCTCGCTCCAAAGAGGTATGTGCTTTTTATGATTTTTTAGTGGAGTATTACGAAGAAAATGTCCATTTCTATTTTTCGTCTGAGGGGAACCGCATGAGCCCTGAACAAATGAAAGGACAAAGCATAGGTAGTCACGTATACTTTTGTGGTCCAGAAGAGATGGTTAAAGAATATGCATCTAAAGCAGAAGAGTATGGCTATCCTAAGAAAAATATTCATTTTGAGTTATTTGCTGCAAAGGATACAGGACCTAAAAAACCTTTTATTGTCAAACTAGCAAAATCGAAACAAGAGTTTTTCATTTCTGAAGGAGAAAACTTGCTCGATGTTTTATTAAAGGAACAAGTCAAAGCGCCTTATTCTTGTAAGGTTGGGGGGTGTGGCAGCTGCCAAGTAGAAGTGTTGAGTGGCGACGTTGATCATAGGGATACATTTTTGAGTGAAGAGGAAAAGTCGATGAATGTGATGATGACCTGTGTATCAAGAGCGAAGTCAAATCGTATCGAAATCAATTTATAGATAGTAGGTTTATTTTAGAGTGAGGATTATAAGAATTTTTTGAGAGGAAACTTACTTGGTGAGTTTCCTTTTTTCGTATTAGTGTGAGAGAAGGAGAGAATTATTTGTTACAATGGAACGAGCATGAATGATTGGAGCGATAAAATGAAGCGCTTGTTGTTAGTTGGTGCTGGATATGGGCACTTATATTTTTTAAAGAAATTACGAAAAAATCCAATTCATGAGGTTGAAATCACGTTGATTTCACCAGATACGTACTATTATTCTAAGAACATGTTAACGGGTTATGCTGAAGGTTTATTTGAGGTAGAAGATATTCGAATTGAAATTGAGCAGCTAGTAGGAAGTGATAATGTAACTTTTATTCAAGATGCTGTTCTTAGTTTTGATCCGCTTCAGAAGAGCTTGTTAACCACAAACGGACGGGTCTTATCTTATGATGCTGTCTCTTTTGACTTGGATTTTAAATCAATGGGGTCATATTATGACTACCAAACAGAATCGAAAACGATCCAACCTAACACACTTGTTGAATTAATAGAACAAGTTAAAAAATCCAATAAGCCTGTAGTTGCAGGTTGTGGATTGCATAGTTTTGAATTAGCCCTGGCGTTACAAGAATCGAGAAAACAAAAAGGATTTATCACTCCTGTTACCTTTTTAGTTCACTCGGGCTCTACAGAGGATGTTATTACCTTCCCTTTAACCAAACTAGAAAAATCACTTCAAGCAACAGGGATTGATTACATTCAGAGTAATAGAATTGAATGTGTAAAAAGTGGCTTAATCGATACTGGTGAAGGTGCAAAAATAGAATTTGATCATTTTTTATGGCTAGCAGGTAGACAACCGTACGATTTATTTGTTAAGTCACTTATTCCTACGAATGAAGATGGTCACCTCCTTGTTAATGAGTTTTTGCAATCAACCGAGTTTCCATCTGTTTTTGGAGTAGGAGAATGTGTATCAGTAGAAGGGTATGAAGCGGCCCCTAAAAATAGTCGGTATATACGGAAACAAGCACATGTCCTGTTTGAAAATCTAGTTCATTTCTTCAAAAGAGGAAGTGGTGTATCTTTTTCTCCGACTTTAAAAGATATCTCGGTCGCATCAATTGGGAATAAAAAAGGAATTATTTATTACAGGGAAATGTTTTTAACTGGAAAGATCCCATGGTTTGTTAAAACAATGTTTGACCGTAACGATCTGAACAAACTGAAGAATTAAAATAAAAGCAATTTAGATTGTTAAACCCAATAAGATAGTAAAATATGATACGATAGAAGTTGATTAATGACAGGTGAAAGGAGAGATTAGTGATGCTCTCAACAAAAGAAACAGAGCTAATAAAAGAGTATATAACGAGAAATCAATTGTTTCACCTAACAGAGTTATGTGAGTATCTAATTGAAAACGGCTCAAGCTCGCAAACCTATTCGACGGGACGTTATAAAATATATCCTTACGCTGCTATATATCTAGAGTCTTTACAAGCAAGTATTGAAATGGACATTACTTTGACTGAAAAGAACGTGAGATATAAAGTGAAAAATCCTATTTCTATTACGACTGAAGAGAAAGAGGAGAAAAAGGAAGTAAAAATCGAAAAAGAAGAAGATGGAATGGAGCAACTTAGTTTGTTCTAGGAAAATGAAGAATCGATGCAAAGCATTTCTAGTCAGGGATGCTTTTTTCTATACTCTAAAATTCTTAGATTACAAATCCTCACAATTGGTTAGACGAATAAAACGATTAAATCATCAGTGCTTGAATAAAAAGTTCATGTATTTTTGTGAAACAAAGGGCATTCTAATTATAAATAATCTATTTTTGGAGCGGGTACGAATGCCAAACATTAATGGTCAAATTATCTCTGGAGAATTTGATACAACAGCAAATGAATTTTTATTACAAAAAATCAAAAATCAAACGACTACATCTGTTATTAAAGAGAGACAATTTTTACGGCTTTATCGTTATTTGCAAGAACATCAGGATAGTGCAGAAAATCAAGTAATTACATTGTATGATCAAATGTTAATTCCCTTAACAAGAGATGAAATTAAAGCCTTATTAGCAGATCTTGAAAAAATACAACCGATGTATCATTGAGTGTGGGGGTCTGTAAATAATTGATTATATGAATGTTTTTACATGTTTAAAATGTGAGTTGGACCATTAGAATGGAGGTGTTATTACAATTGAATCGAATACAAGAGCGTACGTTTTTAGGGTTCGTAACTTTAGTTGCAATCGTCTTATTGCCTTTTGCTATTGTTAAACGCTCATTAAAAGATTGGATTATTGTTTATTTAGTTAGCTGTATCGGGAATTCTTACGCTGACAGATTGCTTATCTCAAAAGGTTATCTTAAATACAAAGTAAGACCTTTTAAAAAGAAACTTTCCATTCATATGCCATTTGACTATATTATTTATCCTTTATTTTTGCTTTACTATAACCAGTGGACGTTAAACAGCAAACCTATAGGTATAATATTGAAATTGTTTGCTTTTATTATCCCACAAGTAATCATTGAAACGATTGCAGAAAAAAACACGAACCTGATTACATGGAGAAAAGGGTGGGCTTGGTATCATTCCTTAGGAAGTTTAGCAATTAAATTTTTATTATGTAGAGCAACCATTGCTGGCATACGAAAATTGAATGATCGGGATTTATCAATAACATAATAACCAAAAAGACCTTTATGAATTTTAGAGGTCTTTTTGTTAATAAATGGAGTTAATGTTGTCCTTTTTCATTAGATAAATACAACCAACTTTTTCATAAAGCCTCTAAATAAAGGTCATACTACTATTATATGATCAATTAGGGGAGGTATATACAGTGAGTGAAAACCACCATCCGTTATCAGTTTTTGCATTAGGTGGCTTAAATGAGATCGGGAAAAATATGTACGCAATTGAATGTGGCGATGAAATTGTCGTCATTGACTGTGGTAACAAGTTTCCGGATGAAAGTTTGTTAGGTATTGATCTTATTATTCCTGATATGACGTACTTATTAGAAAATAAAGACAAAGTTAAAGCGTTACTCGTTACCCATGGTCATGAGGATCATATTGGAGGAATTCCATTCTTTTTGAAAAAATTAAATGTTCCAGTCTATGCTACACGTTTTACACTAGGATTAATTGAATTAAAATTAAAAGAACATAAAATATTAGCAGAAACGGAATTAATTGAAATTAATGAGGCATCTAACATTGGTTTTAAAAAGATGGATGTAGAATTTTTTAAAGTCACTCACAGCATTCCGGACTGTCTAGGAATCGTTTTCCATACTCCTGAAGGAAAGATTGTACATACAGGAGATTTTAAATTTGATTTAACTCCAGCTAAAGAGGATGAGCGTTCTGATTTTCATAAAATAGCTGAAATCGGAAAAGAAGGTGTTCTGCTGCTTTTATCAGAAAGTACAAACGCAGAACGTCCGGGAGCAACACCATCAGAACAAATGGTTGGAAAGCATGTTGAAGAGGCATTTATAAAAGCGGAAAGGAAAGTAATTCTTTCTACCTTTGCATCAAATGTTAGTCGTCTTCAACAAGTTGTGGATGCAGCGGTAAAGACGGATCGAAAGCTTGGATTACTAGGAAGAAGTATGATTAACGTCGTAGAAGTAGCCATCGAGCGTGGATATTTAACGGTTCCAGAAGGAATGTTGATTGAGCAAGAACAGATTAATGAACTACCACCTGAGAAAGTAGCCATTTTGTGCACCGGTTCTCAAGGGGAACCAATGGCGGCTCTTTCTCGTTTATCAACGGGAAGCTTCCGTGGGGTTGATATACTACCAGGTGATACTGTCATTTTTGCAGCAGGTCCAATACCAGGAAATGAAAGAAGTGTGACAACAATCGTTGATAACTTCTTTGCACTTGGAGCTCACGTCATTTATGGATCTGGAAGTTCATCGGGGATGCACGTGTCCGGTCATGGATATCAGGAAGATTTAAAATTAATGCTTACGTTAATGAAGCCAAAGTATTTGATTCCAATTCATGGAGAATATCGGATGCTCTATCAACACCAACAATTAGCCGAATCGGTTGGTGTTGAGCAAGGTAACACTCTTATTATAAATAACGGTGATGTCATAGAGATTGAAGGCTCAGTTGCAAGGAAAACAAGGAAAGTGCCGGCAGGGAATACGTATGTTGATGGAATTGGTGTAGGTGATGTGGGAGACCTAGTTCTACGTGATCGTAAGCAACTATCTGAAGACGGAATGCTTGTGATTGTCGTAACTATGAGCAAAACGGATAGGAAAATGGTTTCAAATCCAGATGTTATTACTCGTGGTTTTGTATATGATGCTGATACTGAGGACATTCAAAAAAATGTTAACAGGCTTATTAGAACCAACGTAAATGAGTTATTAGAAGCTAAAAAATATCAGTGGAATGTCATGAAACAAACATTGAGAAAGTCAGTCGGACAATATTTGTTTAAGCATACAAAGAAAAAGCCGATGGTACTTCCAATTATTATTGAAATTTAATGAAGGAAAACATCGTACTAGATAAGAGTCTCGTACGATGTTTTTGTATGACGAAAAGGACGGTCAAAACGTTCTTTTTTTTGTTTTTGGTAAGGAAGTTATCCGATAAAAAGTGAAAAAAGAGCAGGTGGTTTCCTACATTATGATGGTATTAAATATAAAATAAACAAATTATAATTAGTTTAAGAATAGACAGTAATTTTAGTTTTAAATGAAGAGACAGTATGCTAAATAGTGTATTCGTTTACAAAATTACTTATCGAAGGATCAGAATACATACAAAATAAATACAACGGAGGGGTAATGTTGAAGACATTTGAATATTCATTCGAAGTAAAATGGGGAGATACAGATGCAGCTGCAATTGTTTTTTTTCCTAATTTTTATAAGTGGATGAACGAGGCATCCCATCACTATTTTGCTAAACTTGGCTTTAAACCATCTACTCTATTTGAAGAACAAAAAATCGGCATGCCATTACTAGAAGCAAATTGTCAATTTAAGACTCCACTATTTTTTGAAGATCAAGTAACGATATTTTCTACGATTACAGAATTACGCAATAAAGTTATTAAACTAGAACATATCTTTAAAAGGGGCGAGACTATCATTGCTATTGGCAGTGAAGTACGTGCTTGGACTACTTTCGAAGGCAAGCCAAAAGCAATTCCTGTTCCAGAGAAACTTCGTGAGAACGCCATGCTGTTAGATGAGAAAAGAGTGTGAAGGAATGGAGAGACTAGCCAATCCCTTATGGGTGTGTGTTTAGTCTCTTTTCATTAAACAAAAGTAGGTGATTTCGCTGTTGAATCAATTAGGAATAGAAAAAATTACATTTGATCTCCCTTTTCAGTTAGATCATGTTCATTGTTTTCTAGCTAAAGGTCGTGACGGGTGGGTTATCATTGATGCTGGTTTGGAGAGTGAGAAAACAATAAGGAAATGGGTACAAAATCTTAACGGTAAGAATGTGACTAATATTGTTATTACCCATAGTCATCCAGATCACTTTGGCTGTGCAGCAAAGTTACAGGAGTTAACGGATGCACAAATAACGATGACCGAGGATGAGGCACTCCTTATTGATCAACTATGGGGAACAGAAAGAACGAAGATCTTAACAAAATATTATGAAGAAAATGGTCTTCCTCCAAATAAAGTACAAGAGCTTACCAATATATCACCTCTTATCACTAACATTCCTAAGGTTGAGACGTACTTGAAAGAAGGAGAGAAAATACAGTTTGGAAACTACGAATATGAAACGATATTCACGCCTGGACATGCCGATGGATTATTTTGTTTGTATAATGTGGAGAAAAAAATTCTTTTCTCCACAGATCATATTTTGCCAAAAGTAAGTCCTAATATCTGCTATAAATTGTTTGGAAAGCAAGATCCATTAGCTTGTTTTTTTCAATCTCTCTCTAAAGTGAAAGAACTTGAGGTTGACTATGTAATACCTTCTCATGGAAATCCTTTTGAAAATGTAAAAGATAGAATTGAAGAGTTAGAGCATCATCATATGGATAGGTTAGCTATGGTATTGGAACTTATTAAGGTTCCTAGGACGGCTTCTCAAGTGTGTGAGGATATGTTTCCTAAGCATTATCATACGAAGCAAGTACGGTTTGCGTTAGGAGAAACGTTGTCACATCTTGAGTACTTAGTAAACAAAGGTGAGTGTAAGAAGGAATTGGTTAATGGACATTGGGTTTATTCCAAGAATATGTAAGGAATTAAAACACTTGTTTGACTAGTAAGATTTTGCTAGTGGAGGAATGAATGATGAATTTCACTTTAAACGATGAACAAGTAGCTATAAAAAAAATGGCTAGAGAATTTGTAAATAAAGAAATTGTGCCAGTGGCAAGAAAATATGACGAAGAAGAAGCCTTTCCAGTGGTTGTGATGGAGAAATTGAGAGAGTATGGCTTATTCAATCTAGGAATTCCAGAACAATATGGAGGACCGGGGATCGATAAGTTGTCACATGCCCTCATTATTGAAGAAATGGCAAGAGGTTGTGCAGGCATAGCTACATCAGCTGATGCGAATTCGTTGTCAGCTTATCCTATTCTCGTTGGTGGAAGTGAAGAGCTGAAAAAGAAATATTTAAGCCGCCTTACACATGATGGAAAGTATGCTTCTTTTGCTTTAACAGAACCCCAATCAGGAAGTGATGTAATGGGGATGTCATCAAACATCGAAAAAGTGGGAAACGAGTATGTTTTAAATGGAGAGAAATGTTTTATAACAAATGCTACGCACTCGGACTTTTTTGTTGTATTAGCAAAATTAAAAGGAGAAAGAGGATCAAAATCTTTTAATGCTTTGATTGTGGAACGAGATTCTGATGGAGTTTCGATAGGGCCAAAAGAAAAGAAGTTAGGGTTAAGATCGTCTGATACAGCGTCTGTAACTTTTAATGATGTTCGAGTGCCAGAAAAAAACATCATTGGAAGTTTGGGGGATGGATTTAAAATATTTATGCAGGCCCTTTCACACGCACGACCGATGGCTGGTGCACAGGCACTGGGAGTTGCACAAGGAGCTTATGAGGAAGCATTAATTTATGCAAAAGAAAGAAAGCAATTTGGTCAGCTAATATCGGACTTTCAGGGTATCCAATTTATGTTGGCGGATATGGCGATGACCATTGAAGCTTCGAGATTGCTTGTTCATAAGTCAGTCTATTTATTACAAGAAGGAGTACCATCTGTTACTGCTGCTTCGTTTGCTAAATGTTTTGCCTCAGATACAGCGATGAAAGTTGTAACGGATGCTGTACAAATATTTGGCGGATATGGCTATATTCGTGAGTACGGTGTTGAAAAGTATTTTAGAGACGCAAAAATCATGCAAATCTATGAAGGAACAAACCAAATACAGCGAGTCGTGATTGCGAAAGAGATCTTGAAGTAGACACTATGTATTCTATCAATATCTCATTAGAATCCACAAAGTATCCTTAAAATGAAAACGCAAACAAAACAAGGAGGGAATGGCGCCATATGAAAAAACAAACGGAATTCAATGAACCTTATCAAAATGTAATCGACCTTCAAGAGGAAAAACTTAGGAAACAAGTTCAATATGTTTATAACCATTCTCCCTTTTACCGTGAAAAGTTTGAGCAGCTTTCTTTAACACCTGGGGATATTACTTGCATAGAAGACCTAGAAAAACTTTCTTTTACGTATAAGGATGAAATTAGAGAAAGTCAGCGTGTACAAGGACCATTAGGGCGACATGCAGCTGTATCCTTAGAAGATGTTATTCGTGTTCACTCATCTTCGGGAACAACAGGGCGCCCAACCTATGTTGGAATAACTAGGCATGATTACGACGTATGGACAGAAATACTTGCTCGGGTCTTGTATACTCATGGAATTCGGAAAGATAGTAGAATTGTCTTTGCAATGGGGTTGTCGTTTTTTGTTGGAAGTTCAATGAAAGATGGTATTGAGCGCCTAGGTGCGACGTTTATACCAATAGGAACGGGTGCTTCAGATAGGGTGATACAGAGTATTCAAGATTTCAATGCTGATGTGTTGTTTTGTACACCTTCCTATGCTAGTTATTTAGCAGAATATGTTCGGCAAAACTATGATTTTGAACCTAGTGATCTCGGATTGGAAATCATTTCAGTGGGAGGAGAACCAGGTGGTGGCCTCCCTGAGGTGAGAAATAAAATTCAACAAGATTGGGGTGCGAAAGTAGTAGAGGCAATGGGGAATGCGGATATGGCCCCAGTTTTATTTAGTGAGTGTCAAGAACGGGAAGGAATGCACTTCGTTGCATCCGACTATGTTATTTGTGAGATTATTGACCCTGAAACAGGAAAAGTTGTGCCTCAATCTGATCATATGGAAGGTGAACTGGTATATACAGCTATTGATCGAGAGTGTTCCCCACTACTTAGATTTCGAACGAGAGATCTCGTTCAAGTTGATACTAGACCTTGTAAATGTGGCCGAAAAAGCTTTAGACTAAAATGTGTGGGTAGAACCGATGATATGTTGATTATACGAGGGGTGAACGTCTTTCCATCAGCCATCAAAGATGTCATAAATAGTTTTAGACCGAGAACAAACGGTGAAATGAGTATTATCCTTGAGGAAAAACCACCATTGGTTCATCCTCCATTGTCTATTAAAGTTGAACATGAACCAGATTTGAAAGAGAATGAATTAACCGTTTTGAAAAAAGAAATAGAAGGAGTGCTGCGCTCTAAGTTAACCTTTACGTCAGACGTTCAACTAGTACCAAAAGGCTCACTACCACGGTTTGAAATGAAAGCCAAACTCATTCAACAAGTAGACCAATTAAAGTAGATATTCTAGTCCTTAGGATTCTAAAAATCCTAAGGACTATTTCAGTATGTTGAAATTATTATATATAGATTATTAAAGGAAAAGATTTATAATAGAAGAATAGTATGATTAAGGTAATGTGCTGGAACGAAAAAAATGAAAGCGGTTAATAAGTTTGCATTTCTTATTTTTAATCAAAAGGGGCGAAAAGATGATGAAGCTCACTAAACGCGAAAAGCTATTTGAACGAATAGAAAACCATTTGCGAATCACTGCCCGTCAACTCGTGAAATTTGATACAGAAGAAGAAACATTACAATATTTAATTGATTCATCCAGATCCGAATTAAAATGTGATTTCGTTGGAATTGTTTTGAAAGAAGGTAATTATTTAATCTCAAAAGTTTGGAGTGGCAGTTGTGTTTCTATTTCAGAATCGTTCCCAATCAAAATAGAGAACTGTTCTCCTACTTTTTTAAATAAAAGCATTACTTTTGATAAGGTGGATAAGGACACCATTTGTGAATTCTCGAAGTTGCTGTTGGAAGAAAACATACTGACATGGTTCACTGTTCCTTTAAAAGACGATACAAACACCTATGGTTTTTGTATTATCGGCTTTATGAATTATGTCCCTCTATTAGATGAAATGAATAGGGTGTTCGAAGAGTTTGGGAAGGATGTTGCGGTAGCAATTTCATTATCAAGGCGCAAGGAAGTTCAAAAAAACAAAATGATGGGTGTCGAGTGGATTAGTCAAAATCTAACGTTGGATACCGAAATGGACCAAATTGTAGGGAAATTAGTGGAGCGAGCTGGAAAAGGTACAAATGCACAGTTTGCTTGTATCTATTTATATAATGAGCGAGAAAACTGTTTTATTCTCCAAACACCAGCATATGGAGAAAAAACAAGACTGAACAAAATATTAATAGAAAAAAACTATGTTCTGAAAGAATATTTCCCTTACTTAGAAACTCCGGGGGGACCTCAGCTCACTGTCCCTTTAGTAATTGATTTAAAAACGATTGGAGTTTTACATGTAGAGAACAAAGGAAGCTTAGTCTTCACAAAAGAGGATGAAGAAATTTTAGAGCTGCTTTCAAATCATGTGGCTGCTATGTTGGAAAATGCCCGCCTGTACAATAATGAAAAAGATCATAAGCAACGACTTCATCATTTACTGGACTACCAACAGGCTCTTGTGAAGGAGACTGTAGAAAAAGACACTTTCGATGGAATTGTTTTTACTCTTAGCAGACTCTTTTCAAAGACCGTTATGATTTTCGATCGATTTATGAGACCGATTTCCTATGAATTATTTGATGTAGCCGAAGACGAATTACATACACTCATGGAATTAGCAACATTCGAGGTTTATCAAAAAAAGAATAGAGATCTATGGTTTTCGGTAGATTATGATAGGAATATGGGGGTATGGTCAGTTAATGGTGGGAGTGATTTATTAGGCTATTTAGCTATTGACATTACAGGAGAAGAGATCGATGATTTCTTTAAATTAAGCATTGATCTCGCTAGAAACATAGCATCCATTCAATTTATTAAACAGAAAATTGTCTTAGATGCAAAGGAGCAAGTGAAGGATAGTTTTATTACTAAGTTGCTTGTAGAGAAAATTGAAGATGAGGAAAGTATTATTCAGTATGCCAATCTATTTAATTGGAATTTGTTTCATCAACACCGGGTTGCTGTCTTATCCATCGATCTTCTCGAAGAAGGAACAAAGGATAACATATTAGAACATCAAGCGAAGAAATCATTGTTATGGGATCAAATAAAAACTAGAGTTTTATTTTATGATCAAGATATTCTATTTGCGAACAAAGAAGGGGAATTTATTTTAATTATTCCAATAGAAAAAGAAAAGGAGAAACCAAAGGTATACTGGGCAAAGTTATATGAAGAAATAAAAAAATGGTTAGCGCTTGAAGGAGACAAAAGCAAGATCTTAATAGGGATAAGTGGGAAGACCGAAGTCATCAATGATTACTTCATAATGTATCAACAGGCTGTACAAGCACTTAACGTCGTGTCCCACCGATTCTCGAATGTAGGATTTGCGATGTTTGAGGAATTAGGGTCCTATACGCTATTACACCATTTAAAAGACTCCTCTATCGCTACCCTTTTTATTCAAAAACACTTGGAACCATTGCTTAAATATTCAGAAGGGAAAAGCATGGATCTATTTCATACGTTGAGAGTTTATTTAAACAATAATGGAAGCATTAAAGAAACATCAGATGAACTATATATTCACAGAAGTTCACTTCTATACCGTTTAGAGAAAATTGAAAGTTTATTGGAGGTATCCCTTAATTTTGCTGAACACCGCTTTGATTTAATGATGGCTTACAAATTATATGACCTTTACTACTCAAATACAGCTCTTACGTAGAAACAGGAATCATAAGTTGTATTGAACAAGGAGGCAGGCCTTTTAGTGGGAGCTTGCTTCTTTTTCTTACTGACTAGTAAAATTTCTACAAAAAGGCGGAAAATGAATCAAAGTTTCCTACATAGTGAAGGTATTCTTAGAAAACAGATTATCCTATAATGCAACTATAGAAAGGTAAATGTCTATTTGAGGAGGAGTAGGACTGGATTAATGGACTAGTGAATGGCTAACCTTACTGCTCACAGGAGAATAAAAATTCTTTCCTTATTGAGCTGGTTAAGAAAAGGAATGTATTCTGTTTTTTCTTGAATTTTATAGGATCTACGAGGAGATGATGAGAGTTGAGTAAAAATGAAGTGGTTTTAGTTGATGGAGCAAGGACAGCTTTTACTAAGTTCTGTGGTTCTTTTCGAGAGATTACAGCTACGGATCTAGGAGCAATTTCTGCTAAAGAAGCTATTAAACGTGCTCAAATTAACGCAACAGAAGTAGATCAAGTCTTTATTGGAAATGTAATGCAATCTAGTACGGATGCTCACGTTATAGCACGTCATGTAGGGTTAAAAGCGGGTGTTTCTATTCCCACACCATGCTTAACTGTGAATCGTCTCTGTGGGTCGGGATTAGAATCGATAGTTCAAGCTGCAAGACTTATTCAGACAGGTGAATCTCAAGTGGCCTTAGCTGGTGGTGCGGAAAATTTAAGTCAGGTCCCTCACGTCATTCGAGGAGCTCGCTGGGGTCTAGGGCTAGGTCAAACAGGAGCAGAGGATTGGTTGTGGGATTCCTTCTACGACTCCTATGGAGATTGTACGATGGCTGTAACAGCTGAAAATTTAGCAAAGCAGTATGAATTAACTCGCGAGGAAGTAGATCAACATGCTCAATTAAGCCACGCACGAGCAGTATCAGCTATGGATAAAGGCTATTTCAAGGAAGAAATTGCCCCCGTAACCATCAAAAAGAGAAAAGGTGACGTGGTGATTGATACGGATGAACATCCGAGAAACACTACAATAAAAGAGTTAAGTAAGCTAGAAGCTAGATTTGTAGAAAATGGGGTAGTAACGGCAGGAAATGCTAGTGGGATCAATGATGGAGCAGCAGCAGCTGTCTTAACGTCTTCTCAATATGCAGAGAAAAATGCACTAAAGCCATTAGCCCGTTTAGTTTCTTATGCAGTTGTAGGAGTAGAACCAAAAGTGATGGGGATTGGGCCTGTACCTGCCATTTTGCAAGCCTTGAAAAAAGCTGGAATGAGAATGGAAGATATGGACTTAGTTGAAATTAATGAAGCATTTTCTGCTCAGTATCTAGCATGTCAAAAAGAACTAGGGTTTGATCCTACTATCGGAAACGTGAATGGAGGAGCTGTCGCACTAGGTCACCCACTAGCAGCGTCTGGAACAAGGATTACGTTATCTTTAATTCGTGAATTAGGACGTAGAGGGAAAAAGTACGGCGTATCTTCCCTATGTATTGGTGGTGGTCAAGGGATTGCGGCAATTTGGGAGCGCCTCTAAAAATAGGGGGACATTATGAACGAACGTCTTTCTTTGTCTAACTTATTAGATCAAATAACGAAATCTCACCAAAGTAAAGAGGTCGTATATGATGGCACGAAGCGAATCTGTTATCAACAACTTCGTGATGATGTCCAAAAATTAGCCTCAGCGCTAACTCAAAAAGGAGTGGAAAAAGGGGACCGCGTTTTGGCATGTTTGCCAAACTGGTACGAATTTGTCGTCATCTATTTTGGATTAGCAACAATCGGAGCAGTTTTTGTCCCCTGTAACCCTCGATCTAATAATGAAGAATTAGAGTACATTCTAGAAAGCTGTGGGGCTAACACGGTATTTTTAACAGATGAATTTGGACACATCGATCTGTTTAAGCACTACTTAAAAAGAGAGAATGACCAATTGACTCTTAGAAATATATTCACGGTTCGTTCAGAAACAGAGGGTTATCTCTCGTTTAACGAGCTCTTAGAACTTGGTTCAGCAAAGCACCTTCCTGAAGTGGACATCGATCCAATCGAAGATGTGTTTACAATCCTCTATACTTCTGGAACGACTGGAAAACAAAAAGGTGTGATGTTGACCCATCAAAATGTGATTCATATTGCAAAACTTACTACTGAAGCCTTGAGATGTAAAAAGGAAGATGTTTTACTTGTTGCCGTACCTGCTTTTCATGTCTTTGGCTTCGTTCCAGGTATTTTATCGGCAATTATAGCTAACGCGAAAATAGTCTTAATGGAAAAATTTCAGGCGAGTGAAGCTTTAAAACTTATTGAGCGAGAAAAGGTAACTATTCATCATGGAGTACCTACCATGTTTGTTCTTGAGTTAAACGATCCTAATTTAGAAAAGTACGATTTATCATCACTAAGAACGGGAATTATTGCAGCTGCACCATGTCCAGAAGAACTCGTTCGACAAATTCGTACAGCCATGGGGTGCGACATTGTTGTGTCTTATGGTTTAACTGAAACATCAGCAGGTGTAACAATGACCAATTTTGATGATGAAGATCTCCTTCGCTCTAAAACAGTAGGAAAGGCTCTTCAAGGAATTGAAATCAAAATCGTGAATCATAAAAGAGAAGAGGTTTCTTTTGGTGAAATAGGAGAGATAGCTGTTAAAAGTGTTGGTGTGATGAAAGGCTACTTTCAATTACCTAAGAAAACAAATGAAGTCATTGATCATGAAGGTTGGTTTTATACAGGGGATTTTGGAACGATTAATGAGAAAGGCTATGTAAGAATTTTAGGACGTAAGAATGAAATGATGATTCATGAGGGGGAGAGGGTGTTTACAAAAGAAATAGAACACTACTTTTGTCAACACCCAAGTATATTAGAGGCAGTTGTTATAGGATTTAAAGACGAGGTGCTAGGTGATGTTATTTGTGCAGCAATTAAGTTAAGACCTGGTCACAAAGAAGATGAACAATTAATGAAGAGCTTTATTCAAAATAAGGTAGCATCATACAAAATTCCTGATTACATTGTTTTCTTAGACGAACTTCCAATGACAGGGAGTGGGAAAATAAAACAAAAAGATCTTGAGGAATCACTTATCGGGAAGTTAAGACGACTAGTAAAGTTCCAATGAATCAACAAATTTGCTCTGCTATCTTGTTTGTTTTATCAGAGTATTTCGAATTCTTTTGGAGAGTCCAAGAGAGGCTGGAGGGAAGTTAATGATTGTAAAGGATAATAGTATCTCTGTTTCTCAACTTTTAACCCAAGCAGTAGAAGCGAATCCGAATCGAGAAGCTCTTTATGACCTAAATGAACGAATCACATATAAGCAGTTGGATGATCAAGTAAAACAGTTAGTCTATTGTTTAGCAAACTTGGGAGTCCAAAAGGGCGATCGTATAGGCGTCTGCTTACCTAATTGGAACGAAACACCCGTTATTTTCTTTGCTGTTGCGAAGCTAGGTGCAATTGTAGTCCCATTTAATCCCGGTTATAGAGAACACGAAATAACCTACATTATAAATAATGCCAAACCTAAATTTCTATTCTTATGTGAAAAGGTTACAGAAATGGTTAAACTGCCTTCTCTTCAATCAATGGTAGATAAAATTATTTCCGTTAGGTTTGAGAGTGAACATACGATTTCATATGACTCTCTGTTTCATAGTGAAGAGAAAGAGGAGATCAAGCTTCCGGTAATTGATGCAAACAATGATATATTTTGTATATTATATACCTCAGGTACGACGGGAATACCCAAAGGGGTTATGCTTCCTCATCGCAGTATTGTCCAATCTGGGATTGCAATTGCAACGAGCTTACAATGTACATCCGAGGATGTTTTTATCGTGCCTGCTCCCCTTTTTCATATATTTGGAATCGCTTGTAATCTTATGGCTGCGTTTTCGTGTCAGGCTAGGCTTGTTTTGCAAGAGAGATTTAAACCAGAACATACATTAGAACTTATAGAATCAGAAAAGGTGACAATACATCAAGGAGTTCCTACTATGTTTGTAATGGAATTAAATCATCCTAATTTTGCTAATTACAATTTATCAACGTTACGAACAGGGATGGTTGGCGCAGCTCCGTGTCCACCAGAAACGGTAAAAGCTGTTCGGGAGAAGATGGGCCTTAATCTCTTAATCTCTTTTGGAATATCGGAAACCGGTACAGTTACAATAACTGATTATCATGAAGACGAAGCTAATTTTGAAACAGTTGGAAAGCCAATCGATGGGGTTGAAGTGAAAATTGTAAATGAAAACCGTGAACCATTGCCAATTGGTGAAATTGGTGAAATTGCTTGTAAAAGTTTTGGCACGATGAAAGGGTATTACAAAATGAAAGAGCAAACCGAACAAGTTTTGGATGATGATGGTTGGTATTATACGGGAGACCTAGGTATGTTAAATAGGGATGGCTATCTTCGATTTGTAGGCCGTAAGAAAGAAATGATTATACGTGGTGGATATAACATCTATCCACAGGAAATAGAGGGATTATTAGTTAAACACCCAAAAGTAATGGAGTGCGCTGTTGTAGGGGTTCCGAATGAAGTGCTAGGTGAACTTGTTTATGCGATCGTTAAGGTGAAGAGCGGTCAACAGTGTTCATCTGATGAAATAAAATCTTTCTTGAAAGAGCAGATAGCTAGTTATAAAGTACCTTCAGAAGTTGTATTTGTTAAAGATTTTCCGGTAACTGCTAGTGGCAAGATTCAAAAAGGAAAACTTAAAGACATAGTTAGCCAACAACAAGAGAAGAAGTAGAGTGAAAAATAAAGTATTATTGTTTGAGGCTTTATATTAGAAGCCTTCGAAAAATAAGATTGAGAGGTTCCTCCCCTACAAATGTAGGACTAATGAATAGAGAGTTCCTACACGGTGAAGGTAGAACCAGATGTCAGAATTATTGTATTATTTTTATAGAAAGGGATTTAATAAATTCTTATTAATTTGATGGAAAATGTAAGGGCTTTCACTTGGTGCTTTAAGAAATTGTTTTATAGACTACAATTTAATAGAAGGAGGAAAGGAAAGAGAAGGAAGGATAGCAAGTAAAAAAGAATTGATATTTCAAGGGGGAAATACCATGGGAAAAGGTAAAATCAAAACATTATTATTAGCATTTGTCTTGATGCTACTTTTCGTACTAACTGCTTGTGGGGGATCAACAGAATCAACAAGCTCTGGAGAAAGTGCTGAGGCGCCACCTAGTGAAACAACGAATGAGGCAGAAGAGGAAGAAGTAACGGTAGATTTTCCTACAAAACCAATTAATCTTAATGTAGGGTTTGCAGCAGGCGGAGCAACTGATGTCTTAGCTCGTGCTGTTGTGGAGCTAGCTCAAGATTACATTCCTAATAATGAAAATATTGTTGTTGTCAATCAGCCAGGTGCTGGTGGAGTCGTAGCTGCTGCCGAAGTCATGAATCATAATCCAGACGGTTATAACATTCTTATGTCACCTAGTGGTCCGCTAACGCTTACTCCACATTTTGGTGATACGCCGTACAAAGATTTAGAAGGGTTAACTCCTATTATTAATATAACAACTGATAGTTACTTTCTTGTCGTGAATGGAACATCTGAAATTGAAAGTTACGAAGACTTACTAGAATATGGGAAAGAGAATCATGTTGATTTTGGTACAGCAGGTGCCCGTTCTGTATCCTCTGTGGCAATGAGATCAGTCGCACTAGAAACAGGAGTTGATTTTGTTGAAGTACCATTTGAAGGTACTGCACCTGCTAGAGCAGCCTTGTTAGGTGATCACATAGATGCAGTTCATAATGTAGAAAGCGATGTGCTCCCATATTTAGAAAGTGGAGAACTTAATGGTCTTTTATACTTTGGATTTGAAAGACACCCTGACTTCCCGGACATCCCATCTGTAACAGAATATGGTATTCCAGCTTTTACAAATAGTTTCTTCGTAGCGGGACCACGTGACATGCCAGAAGAAGTCCGTAACATTATACACGATATCTTCAAACAAGCAATGGAAGATCCAGCAGCAGACGAAACATTCAAGAAAATTATGGCTACTCCTGATTACCGTGATTCAGATGGGTTGGCTGAATTACTTCAAGGGAAATTTGAAGTGAACAAAGAAGTCGTTGAAACATCTGGGTTAGCTGACGAATAGGTTCGTTCTTCAAAATCAATAGAAACCGCCAACAACTTGTTTGGCGGTTTCCTCTATAGGAGGTAAGAAATGACTACAAAAGTGAAAGCGGCCATACCACCGCTGGTTATGCTCATTTTCGGTTTCGTGTTGCTCTTAATTATACCCGGCCAGATTAGTAGTGGGGGAAGTCGCTCTTACGTTAACCCGCAATTTATACCCTATTTAATGGGATGGTTCATTGTCATTTTAAGTGTGATATCTATTGTTATTGAATTTATAAAGAAAGATATGACATCTGAGGAAACAGGTGAAGAAGAAAAGTCTCGAACACTAGATCAAAAGCAATATGGAAAAGTATTTGCTATTTTTAGTTTGTTAGTTTTATGGGCAGTTTTAATTCCGTATTTAGGCTTTGTTATCGTAACGTATCTTTTTGTTCTCGGTGTCATGCTTTTACTCGGTAATAGGAATAAATACCAAATATTGATTGTTCCAATTGCTGTTACGACTGTCGTTTACTTTGGGATAAAAGTATTTATGAAGGTAAATCTTCCATCAGGAATCTTTTTATAAGGAGGGATAAAATGTTAGACAATGTTTTATATGCACTAACGCATGTATTTGACCTTAAGATTATCTTGTTTATGATACTAGGGGTAGTAGTTGGGATTGTCGTAGGCGGAATGCCTGGGTTAAGTGTTACGATAGCCGTCGCATTAATCCTACCTTTTACGTTCGGCATGGACCCTGCATTATCAATTTTAATGCTTCTAGCTGTTTATTGCTCTGGCATTTATGGTGGTTCCATTGGAGCCATTTTGCTGAATACACCAGGAACAGCGGCATCAGCAGCTACAGCTGCGGATGGTTTTGCTCTAACTCAAAAAGGAAAAACAGGCCAAGCTCTTGGGATGTCGTTATATGCCTCAGTTATAGCAGGATTACTTAGTGGAGTTGTATTACTGTTCGTTGCCCCACAAATTGCTAAATTTGCATTAGGATTTGGGCCGCCAGAATATTTCACATTAGCGCTATTTGGTTTAACGATTATTGCAGCGGTTAGTGGAAAGTCTTTAGCAAAAGGTTTAGTCATGGCATGTCTTGGAATTCTTATTTCCACAGTTGGGATTGATCCAATTAATGGAAATACTAGATTGACATTTGATACGATGTTTTTAATGGCTGGAATTAGCTTAATACCTGCATTGCTAGGCCTCTTTGCAATTTCGGAAATATTAAAACAAAGTCAAATAGGAATAAATAAACTCTCGGTAAATGGGGATGTTGATGACAACGGGTTCGGCTGGCGTAATGTCATTCCGTTTCGAAAAACGATTTTAAAATCTAGTTTAATAGGAGTCATCATTGGGGCCATTCCCGGTACCGGAGGATCAATTTCTTCTTTTTTAGCTGTGAATGAAGCGCGACGGGTTTCAAAAGATCCTGATAGTTATGGCAAAGGCAATCTAGACGGGGTAGCAGCTTCTGAAGCAGGAAATAACGGTACAACAGGCGCTACACTTATCCCAATGATGACGTTAGGAATTCCAGGAGATGTCGTAACAGCCGTACTACTTGGTGCTTTATTAATACAAGGATTACAACCGGGACCACAGTTATTTCAAAATCATGGAGGATTAGTATACACGATCATGATTGGCTTTATCTTAGTCAATATTATTTTATTTATTGTTGCTAAGTTAGCGATTAAGCAATTTGCAAAAGTGTCTCGTGTACCAGCATCCATCCTATTTCCAATCGTTCTCGTTTGTTGTCTCGTTGGATCATTTGCGTATGATAATTCTATGCGATCAGTATGGTTTGCTCTTTTCTTTGGGATTGTTGGATATATCCTTCCCAAATATGGGTATTCTGTTGTACCGATGTTAATTGGAATTATACTTGGTCCTTTAGCAGAAACGTCATTAAGACGCTCTCTCGTTCTCTCAAATGAGAGTTTGCTGATCTTTTTCCAACGACCTATTTCGTTATTTTTCATCATCTTAATTGTTCTTTCTCTCGTTCTTCCGCTAATTAAAAAATTTCGGGAAAGCAAAGAAAAACCAGATGATAGTATTTCGCTTCCGAAATGATGAAAATGATATACTAACGCATAAAATGCCTCGAACTCCTGAAATATGGATGAGGCATTTTTTTAGAGGTAAAAATATCAATGTTGGAAAAGCAAAGTTAGCCCTTGTATGCTGAAAGGAAAATTGACGTACAATAGCCAAATATAGAATAAGGGTAAAATGGAAAGGAGTTATTATGACAACAGAAAATATGCCTAAGTTTGACTTACATACGCATAATAAAATGTGTGGTCATGCGATAGGGACGATTGAAGATTATATAAAAGCTGCGGTACATAAAGGGTTAAAAATGATTGGGATATCAGATCATGCACCTTACTTTCACAGAAGTGAAGACCAGCCTTACCCCGGAATTACAATGGCTAAATCGGAATTTTCCATGTACATTCAAGAAGTGTTACGATTAAAAAAGAAATATGAAGATCAAATTGAGGTCTTACTTGGAATAGAGAGTGATTTTTTTCCGAAACAGGCTGATGTGTATAAGCGTCATTTAATAGAGCAGCCATTGGATTATATTATAGGTTCTGTGCATTACGTGGATGACATTAGTATTTTTAGAAAAGGTCGCTGGGATGGATTAACGAATGTAGAGAAGGTACAGTTGAAAGAAAGGTACTTTTCTCTTATAGAGCAGTCAGCAAGTAGTGATATGTTTGATATACTTGGTCATATTGATGCGATGAAAGGTTTTTATCCGGATTTTTCTAATATAGAGATTAAGACTCTAGATCAAACGCTTCAAATTGTTGGAGAGTATGGGAAAGTTATCGAAATTAACACATCTGGTAAAACGAAAGATTCAGGCGGCTGGTATCCTGAAGATGATATATTAGAGCGAGCTCTTTATCATAATGTAGGTGTGACATTCGGATCTGACGCTCATGATCCTGAACGAGTAGGAGACGAGTTTGAAGAGGTTCAGCAACGGTTAAAAGAAATTGGCTTTACGGAACTTTACTTTTTTAGGCAAAGAAAGAAACAGTCAATTAAAATATAAGTGAAGAAAGGGTAGTGTAAAAAAGCACAACCCTTTTTTAATTGACTTTTGTGTGCCTTCCATCTATATACTACTAATACGAACTGAAACTTTGGAGGAGATATGATGGGTTTTCAATTACATCCTGATACTGAGTTGGGATCAGTCCAACTGAAAGTAAGTAATCTGGAACGCTCATTAGTTTTTTATGAGCAAATAATTGGTTTGACCATTTTGACAAGGAACGAGGATGTTGTGCAACTAACAGCTGATGGGAAAGAACCACTACTTATTTTACAAGAAGAGCCCAATGCTCAAATCTATCCTCCTAATTCAACGCTTGGTCTTTATCATGTTGCGATTTTGTTACCGGAGCGCAAAAATTTAGGTGCGTTCTTAAAACATGTCATTGAGCACAGATTAGAAATTGGGTCAGCTGACCACTTTGTTAGTGAGGCGATTTACTTAGCCGACCCAGATCACAATGGACTTGAAATTTATTGGGACCGTCCAAAAACAGGCTGGATAAAAGTTGATGATACGAATTACAAGATGGTGACAGAAAGAATTGATGGGGAGGGGTTAATAAGAGAAGCGGGAAATCTAACATGGAAAGGGCTTCCTGAGAAAACCAAGATTGGACATGTTCATTTTCATGTACATGATCTAGCTGAAAGTAAAGAGTTTTATAAACAGTTAGGTTTTGATGTGACAGTTGGAAATATGACAAAAATGGGGATGCTTTTTCTGGCAGCTGGAGGTTATCACCACCATATAGGTTTGAATGTATGGGCAGGACCCAATGCAATCTCAAGAGCTAATAGCGTTGGAATTTCGTATTATACGATTGTACTACCTACTAGAGAAGAATGGTTAAAGCTTATACGGCAGTTGAAGGGAAATGGAATACCTATCTTGGAGGAAAATGATAAACAGTGTTTTGTTCAAGATCCAACAGGTATTGCTATCCGTCTAATAGGCAAAGAATAGAATAGATACGTATATAGATGTTTGTCTTTTCGGTTAATAGGGTAACGTTTTCTACAGTGCTTTTTCATAGTATTTTGTTATAAATTTACTATGTACGTGGAAAAATGAACAAAGAAGAGAAAAGTTTGTCAGCATAAGGCTTTTATCCAAAGAAGAAAAGGGGGAAGGGCGCATGCCTTTACTAAGATTTGATCTAATAGAAGGAAGAACGGAAGAAGAAATTAAAACGCTATTAGATGCTTCTCACAGTGCGATGGTTCAAGCGTTTAATGTACCTGAGCGAGATCGCTATCAAATTGTTCATCAGCACCGAGCTCATGAAATGATTATAGAAGATACAGGGTTAGGTTTTGAGCGTAGCAAACATGTCGTAGTTATCAGTGTAACAAGTAAGCAAAGAACAGAAGAGCAAAAACAAAAGTTGTATGAATTATTGGTCCAAGAGCTTGGTGAAAAGTGTGGTATCCAACCAAATGATATTATGATTAATATTGTTACTAATGGAGATGCAGATTGGAGCTTTGGGTTGGGTGAAGCTCAATTTCTAACAGGAAAACTATAATAAGCTATTCAAGTACGTCTACATTCCTAGAGACGTACTTTTTTTCATCCAAATCCAAATTACTTTACTTTTTCCTTGTATCCTTGCTTAATTGTAAAAAAGGGAAACGTGAGGAGTGAAGAAATGATTAAAAGAGTCGAACATGTAGGGATAATGGTAAAAGATATGGAAAAATCAGTCTCTTTTTATAAGGATATTTTAGGTTTTAGTGTTCGCGCTAGGTTAGATCGTGGTGATAAAGAGCTTGTCTTTTTAAGTCATGAAGGGTTACGTGAATTTGACATTGAACTTATTCTTGATCGCCAAACACCAGATATTTATTTCGAGAATGGACTAGTTAATCATGTAGCCTTTGTAGTAGACGATATTAACGAAGTGATCATGATGTGTAATAAAAAAGGAATACATTTGGAAATGGGTCCTGTGAAAAAGGGTATGAACGGACGAAAGACAATGAGGTTTAGAGGACCAAATAAAGAAATGCTACAATTTGTTGAAGAAAAGCAGGAGGAATCATTGTGAACGTACTGAAAGACAAATTAAATAAAATTGATCAAAAAGGATATAAAGCATATAAAGACATTCAAGGAGAGTATGCGTTTCAAACATACCTGCTACATATTGATTATGTTCAAGGGGATCCATTTGCTAGTCCCTCCAAAGTAAGGATCGTTATCCCTAGAAAAAAGACAGAAATCTCTCATCATTTTACAGAACACCTCTTATCGCAAAGTTTGTTGTGAGGACCTACTTGTAAGGAAAGTTCATACTGCATTAATGAAAATAAAAAATCGGGTAGCTGGTACTGGGAAAAGTGGAATCGTCACGATTGATATTCCAAATCAAAAGGTGATGGAGAGGACTGCTGTTCAAATAGAAGAGAATGAAGTGACGATTTGTTTGTCGGTAGGACTGCCAGCGAATGGGCGACGAGTTTTAGCTAAAGAAGCAGAAAAACTTTTTTTTCAATTGCTGTCAGATGTAATCATGAACTCTGTATTCGTTATAAGGGAGAATGAATTAAAAGAAGCAGTGGAATTAATTGATCAGCAACAGGCTATTAGAGAATTATTAAAAAAATATGGATATGTTGCTTTTATTGGGAATGGATCGATATTACCGAGAGGGAGTGGGGTGAGTGACAAACCATTGGTTAGTGATGCTATCCCTTTTAGAAGTCCTAAAGAGATGGAGGTTTCTATTTCTGTTCCACATTAAAATAAAACGAAAAGGAAGGGGACACATGTGTGTTCGCCTTCCTTTTTTTGAGAGATCTATTGCCAGGGCTTTGCTGTTGTAATAAAACTAGCTAACTCTTTACTCCTTGCACGATGAGCTTTCCGCTTCTCAGCTCTTTCTTTCCCAGTTTCATGTAATTTTATTTCTTCGTCTGTTTCAGGGACAACTTGTGGCACTTCAGTAGGCTTTCCTGATTCATCAAGCGCGACAAAGGTTAAGAAGGCCGTTGCTGCAATTTTTCTATGTCCTGTTAACAAATTTTCCGCAATAATTTTGACGAAAATTTCCATTGAACTTTTTCCAGTATAAGTCACAAAAGAAATAAAGTTAACAGAATCCTCAGGAGTAATTGGAGAAAGGAAATCAACTGAATCAGTAGAAGCTGTCACACATTCTTTCCTTGAGTGCCTTGTGGCAGATATTGAAGCAATCATATCAACATCACTCATTAACTTCCCGCCAAATAATGTATTGTGGTTATTAACATCATTAGGAAATACACGACTTGTTCGAACAACTTTTGATTCACTGATTAATTTCTTTTCCATCATTCATTCCACCAATCCATTTTTATCTTATTTTACTTTATTATTACTAGATTATATCAGATTGATTTCATTTGATTAGGGAAATTAATTGTTTTATTTGTTTTTTCTGCTAATAAGTGTGTGAAATATAGCTGTTATAAAGATTTATTAAATTTTCCGGATGTTGCGTATAGAGGAACTTGAGTGTTTTATATGGTACAAATTTAAAGTAAGGTATACGTAAGAAGTAAATAAATATAGTTATGGGAGGGTATTGAGAATGGAAACAGTAACGGTAACAGGAATTGATTGTAGACATTTTATTAATGGACGCTATGTGGATTCAGCAAATGAGAAAACTTTTTTGAATACCAATCCAGCTAATGAAGAGGTGCTTGGTTCCGTAGCTGAAGGTGGTAAAGAAGAAATTGACCTTGCGGTATCTGCTGCAAGAGAGGCTCTAAACGGTCCATGGAAAACGATGCCCCTTACAGAGCGTTCGAAAGTGTTGCGCAAAATTGGTGACTTAATTTTAGAAAGAAAAGATGAGCTTGCTCGTTTAGAATCTTTAGATACAGGAAAACCAATCTGGTTATCAAGTACAATTGATATTCCGCGTGCAGCATATAACTTCCATTTCTTCGCGGATTATATGACTACAATGGGAACAGAAGCGTACCAGCATGATGATGTAGCAATCAACTATGCTGTTCGTAAACCAGTAGGGGTTGTTGGTTTAATCAATCCTTGGAATTTACCAATGCTTCTCTTAACTTGGAAGTTAGCTCCTTGTTTGGCTGCTGGAAATACGGCGGTTTTGAAACCAGCTGAGTGGACACCAATGACTGCAACAGTTCTTGCTGAAATTTGTAAAGAAGCTGGTGTTCCTGATGGTGTAGTAAATGTTGTTCACGGATTCGGTCCTGAATCAGCAGGTGCTGCATTAACAGAACACCCAGATGTAGATGCCATAACATTTACTGGGGAAACATCAACAGGTACGGCAATTATGAAAGCAGCAGCGAATTCGCTAAAAAAACTTTCTTATGAATTAGGTGGAAAGAACCCGAACATTATCTTTGCCGATTCAGATCTTGATGAAGTGCTAGAAACAACAATTAAATCAAGCTTCATTAATCAAGGGGAAGTTTGCTTATGTGGATCTAGAATTTATGTTGAGCGTGCTGCTTACGATGAATTCGTTGAGAAGTTTGTTGCGAAAACGAAAGAGCTTGTTGTTGGAGATCCATTTGACGAGAAAACAAAAATTGGTGCCATGATTGGAAAAGAGCATTATGAGCGTGTACTAGGTTTCTTAGATTTAGCTAGAGAAGAAGGTGGAACGATTCAAATTGGTGGTGGTCGTCCAGAAGGATTTGAGAAAGGCTACTATATCGAGCCGACGATCATCACGGGTCTCGATCGCAATGCACGTTGTGTTCGTGAAGAGATCTTTGGACCAGTTGTAACGGTTATCCCATTTGATACGGAAGAAGAAGTACTAGAACAAGTTAATGATTCTCATTACGGGTTAAGTGCATCGATTTGGACAAATGATCTGCGCCGTGCTCATCGTGTAGCCAACGAAGTGGAAGCTGGCATCATTTGGGTAAACACATGGTTCTTACGTGACTTGCGTACGCCGTTTGGCGGAATGAAGCAAAGTGGTATTGGACGTGAAGGTGGTATGCACAGCTTTGAGTTTTATAGTGAATTGAAAAATATTTGTATTAAACTATAAAGGAAAAAGACTGACTCAGCATAAATGGAGTCAGTCTTTTAATGTATGAAGCACACTTAGAGCAGCTAACGCACATTCGTTGTCCTGTTCCTGGGTTCCACCAGACACACCAATTCCACCAAGAAGATCATCTCCAGCATAGATTGGTTGCCCACCACTGAAAATCGTCATTCTTTCGGTATGAACAATTCCATGCAATAAGGCTGGTTTATCTTGTATTCTACCGTACCAATCACCTGTAGGAATACCAAATCCTACCGCAGTGTAAGCTTTATTTTGAGCAATGTTACTTGGAAGGAGCTTTGCCCCATCCATCCTCAAAAAACCGAATAAATTCCCGCCGTCATCTACAATCGCAATACTAATCTTGATGTTTAGTTCTTTTGCTTTTTCAATCGCTTTTTCAAGCATTTTCAAAACTAATTGTTGTGTTAAAACACTTTTTTGAGGAAGGCTCATTACGATCTCCTTTCTAGAATTGATTCATAGAGTTAAGTTGTTTTTTCACTGTTGCATATGTAGGGAGAACAATCTATTTACGTATGTAAAAGTACTATAACATACTAAGAAAAGAGAAGAAATGCGGGAATTTCCTATAAAAGAACATGGTAATTACTTTGATAAGAAAGGAAAGGGAAACTATTGAAAAATAAATGGATTGTCTTATTCGTATCTCTTGCTGCTTTTTTTGGACCGTTTACTCAGACAATTTATGTACCGCTAATCCCTGAAGTTCAACAGCATTTTGGCTCGTCCGAGTTAGTTGTGAACATAACGATCTCAATTTTTACTCTTGTACTGGCTTTCATGCAAATTGTCTATGGACCTTTGGTTGATCGGTATGGACGAAAAAAGGTACTCCTTCCAGCTATATTCATTTACATAGTAGGTTCAATAGGTGCAGCACTCTCTCCTACAATTTGGGTCTTAATCTTTTTTAGAGTCGTTCAAGCCGCGGGTATTGCCGCTGGTTCAGTTGTAGCAACAACGGTTATTGGTGACTTATTTCAAGGGAAAATGTTGGGAAGATCGATGGGGACTTTTCAAATGTGTGTGTCGCTTGGACCTGTTTTGGGTCCGCTTGCAGGTGGACTCATTGGAGGATATACAACTTTTAATGGTGTCTTCTGGTTTTTGACGATAATGGGTATTATTTTATTTTTGTCGAATTTCTATTTATTGCCTGAAACTAGAAGGCCTAATGCTACAAGCAAACGATTCCGGTTCGGTGATTTTGGCCTCATTTTCATGAGTCATACAGGATCTGTTGTCCTTTTGTATGGGTTTATACAATATTATACGTATTATAATTTCATTGTTTTCTTGCCACATTTGCTCCAACAAAATTATGTTCTCTCAACAAGTCAAGTTGGTTGGTTATTTATTCCATTGACATTGACGGTAGTCTTGGGAAACATTCTTGGAGGAAGAATTCAAGAATGGATTTCTCAGCGTAAACTCTTACTTATTTCTTCTATCTGTAATATTTTTTCCATCCTGCTTTACGTTTTACTAGCACCGTTATCATTGCCATTTGTTATGCTAACGACAGCCTTATTTGGCTTATGTATGGGGGTATCTTCGCCAATACAAACAACCATCCTTGTCCAAACGTTTAGTCAGATAAGAGGAACAGCGATTGGTGCTTATAATTTTTCTAGATATCTCGGAATGGCGGCAGGTCCTATGATTGGCACTATTTTATACAGTTGGAGGCCTTTTACTGAATTCTATTTTTCAGCTTTTTTATTTGTTTGTATTTTAATTTTGGTAGTTCAAAGGTTAAAAAGGCCTGTACGACCGCAAGATCACGAATCAAGTAGAGTTAATGGATAATGACAGATACATGAACAAATGTTTATAGAGGGCACGGCTAACGAAAAAAGGACTGCAAAATTCCAAAAAGCCCAAGAAGATACGGTAAAAAGTGAATATAATGATTGTGCCAGATCGTTGTATTTTAAATGAACAATGAAGATCTCAACTTAGTCAAAGGATACAGTCAGTGCTAAAGTCGGTATGACAAAGGTTGGTGAACATAGCATGGAAGCTAACTACAATACAGGGTATAAACCTGGTGACTGGATTAAAGGGAAGACGAGAAACGATGAGTGGGTACATGGATATATAGAAAGCATTGAATCATTTAACCCATTAGCTAGAGTGAAAGTTCTCTTTAGCGACAATAAGAATTTTATAGGTAGAACGATACGGATTGATAAGAAAGATATTGAGAGACAAACAGTACTAACCAATTACTCTGAAGGAGAGTTGTTAAACTTTATTGATTTGGCCCTTTCAACAAGAGATGAACAGTGGTTTATGGAATTAACTATAAAGTTAAAACGGAAGCAGAATACATTGTCTTTTAGTAAACGAGAAAAAAATAATTAAGTATAAAAAGCTTCTCTTAAGGTTTGTCCTTACTAATAGAGAAGCTTTTTTACTGACATAATGAATAAAAAATAGTATATATTGTGAAACGATGAGCATAAAGAGGTGGTTCAATGGGAAAGAAGATATATAATAAGTTGAAAACATTTATTAATTGCATTTGAAAGTGGAGGAAGAAACATGGAGTTACTTATTTCCTTATTGGAAGAACCGTTGCTGTTATTATTTGTTATATTGTTTTTAGGTTCCATGCTTGGGCAGGCCCAAATTAAAGGCTTAAGTTTAGGGACGTCTGGGGTCCTGTTGGTAGCCATGTTATTTGGTCATTTTGGCTATCAAGTTTCTATGACTGTTCAAAACCTTGGGCTTAGTTTGTTTATTGTAGCTGTCGGTTTACAAGCAGGTCCACGTTTTTTTCGAATGATGCGTTCAAGCGGACTAATTTTTGGTGTGATTGGCCTTCTAATTGTACTTATTGCATCCATTACCACGATTGTCGTTTCGCATTTGTTTGATTTATCTCCAGCATTAAGTATTGGATTGATGACAGGTGCCTTAACAAGTACACCAGGTTTAGCCGCTGCTCTTCAAGCGACAAATGATCCATTAGCATCTGTTGGATATGGGATTGCTTATCCGTTTGGAGTAGTGTCGGTTGTTCTGTTTGTTCAACTTTTACCAAGATTATTAAAAATAGACCTGTTGAAAGATGCACAACTTGCAATTGATCCGGCTAAAACAGAAGGGTCTCCTGAAGTGATGACTGTTGAAGTTCTTAATCCAAATGTCAATAAGCGTACATTAAAGGAATTGCGTTTTCATAAATACAAATCGGTCGTTATCAGTCGGGTTATTCGTGGAGATCGTAATATTATTGCATTAAACGATACAGTCATTTTAAAAGGAGATTATCTTGTAGCTGTTGGAATTAAAGAGGATTTGCATACATTTTGTCAAGACATAGGAAGAGAGGTTAATACGAACTTTCAGAACGCAGATCATGTAAAGCTCAGGAAAGTAGTGGTTGATTCAGAAGAGATGATCGGGAAGAATGTAAGGGAGCTGGAGCTGCGGCGCATGTACGGTGTAACGGTAACGCGTATTGAACGTGGAGGCTTTGAATTTAATCAAAATTCTAAATGGCGTTTTGAGAGAGGTGATATCCTTACGTTAGTTAGTAGCGAAGATCGGTTGGATGTTGTCGAAAAGTTATTTACAAAAAAGACGCTAACGGTCACAAATGTTCATATATTTTCTTTGAGTTTGATATTGTTAATGGGGATTATAGTCGGTATGGTTCCTATTTATTTACCAAAATTAGGTACAATTACGTTAGGTGTTGCAGGTGGTCCTTTGTTTGTGGCTTTAATTATTGGCCATTTTGGACGATTAGGTCCAATACGTGCTCGATTTTTTCAACCGTCCAATCAGGTCATTCGCGACATAGGACTTGTTTTGTTTTTAGCTGGAGCAGGAACGACTGCTGGGCAAGGATTAGTCGAGGTAATACAAAAAGAAGGAATAAGTCTCATAATTGGGGGTGCATTCATTACAATTGTCCCCATTGCTGTAGGATTTTGGCTTGCGAGAAAATTTTTCAAATTAAGTATGGTTCATTCATTGGGAGCTTTGAGTGGAGGGCTTACTAGTACACCCGGACTGGGTGCAGTTAATCAATTAATCGAAACAGACGATGCGTCCATCGCATATGCTGCCGCCTACCCTTTTGCGCTTATTTTTGTTGCGATTGCTGCCCAATTACTTGTATTCTTTTTGTAAGATGGGTACTTAGGATTTTTGTTATTAAAAACGTTGCTATAAAGCGGAGGGCATAATGTTGTTTGTTAACAAAATGCCATAGAGTATTGGGGGAAGATTGTGAATTATATTTAACTAATTATTTCCCTTCTTTCTTTTACTGACCCAAATCGCTAATGAAATACAAATAACTAAGAATGCTCCAAATGTTACAAGTAGTAATGTATCTGCTACATCCATATTGATGAACCTCCTATTATCTTTGTATGATTATTTTGTTAGAATAAGCTATTTTTATACAGTAAAGAATCCTCTTTTTAAAATAAGTGACATCAACCGTGCAACTATTTTAAAGAGGATTCTTTATTATAAACTTATGCCCATAGTTGTCCTTCTATTGATTTAATCAGCACTTGGCAATCCACGCTCATTACTTTTTCTGATCATATGTCGTAAATCCTCGTTTTTTAGCCAACAACAATTTCGCTTCGTTATAAGTTAGACCTGATTGACTGTTGAGTTTCTTCACTTCATCTATATCTGTACCTGCTATCGTTATATGTTTGTTTTTCATGTATTCTTCCTCCATGTGCATTCTATTTTCTTATAGTTACCTGGTTGGATGAAACTATGTTCAAGTTTTTTTCTTTTTTCATGAGGATAGTAAGAAGAAGGGCGATAAGGTTGGACAAATAGTCTACATTAAACTTCTACATGTAGCTTTCACTAAAAAGTGTGACTTTTGTCACAGCGAGAAACAGCCTCATCAAGTAAAATAACAGAAGCAGTCTTGAGCAGAAATGAGGGGACAGGATGGGTGTAGAGACTGAACTAGATCAGGCTTTAAAAAAGCTGAGAAACATTGAATCAGCGTTAAATGAATCATGCATTGTAGCCATTACGGATCACAGAGGGATCATTCAATTTGTTAATGATAAATTTTGTAACATCTCTAAATATAGTAGAGAAGAGTTGATAGGGAAAGATCACCGGATTATTAACGCGGGTTACCATAGTAAAGAGTTCATCCAGACTTTATGGAAAACGATTACAAAAGGAAGTGTCTGGAGGGGAGAATTTAAAAATAGAGCAAAGGACGGAACGTATTATTGGGTCGATACAACGATTGTTCCTTTTTTAAGTGAAGATGGAGTTCCATATCAATATGTATCAATCCGTCATGAAATCACAGATCGAAAGCAAATGGAAGAAAATATGAAATCCATGGCTTACTTCGATCCCTTAACGATGTTGCCGAATAGAAACAAATTAAATAAATGGCTAAGTGATGTTCAAATTGATCAAAAAAGAAATGAGCAAATCGCGATTTTATTTCTAGATTTAGATCGCTTTAAGTCTATTAATGATCAATATGGACATAATATTGGAGATTTGTTAATAAAAGAAGCGGGGCAGCGATTAAAAGATTGTCTTCGAAAAAACGACTTTATCACTCGGCAAGGAGGAGATGAGTTCGTTATCATCTTAGATGAGGTTAAAAACAAACAAGAAGTCATCACTTTCATTAAGAAAATAATGAATCAACTTTCTTTGCCATTTTATATTCTCAAGAACAAAATATTGCTTTCAACTAGTATTGGGGTCAGTTTGGATTGTATTTCAGCTGAAACTGATAATTATCAAAAGTTTATTGAATCATTAGTAAAGGAAGCAGACCATGCAATGTACAAAGCAAAGCAACAAGGTGGGAATACATATCGTTTTAGTACACCCAAACATAGTCTCGAAATGGAGAGATACTACAGAATGCAACAAGAAGCAGCCCAAGCTCTTGAATGTAACGAGTTCTATCTTGTTTATCAACCGCTAGTAAACTTAACAAACGGTGAGATAGAAGGGGCTGAAGCCTTACTAAGATGGGATAACTCATCATTTGGTTTTGTTTCTCCTGCTGAATTTATTCCTGTACTAGAAGAAGTAGGTTCTATCGTTCCTGTTGGAAAGTGGATCCTTCAGTCTGCCTGTCAACAGTTGAAAAAGTGGCAAGATGCTGGCCGTTTTTTCAGGAAAATTTCAGTTAATGTCTCTCCAGTTCAATTTAGAAATAACCATTTTGTAGATGATATTAAAGAAATTTTAACAGATACGGAGCTTGACCCTTCATGCTTGGAACTGGAAATAACTGAGGGTATTCTCTTAAATATAGAAGCATCACAAAAAAAATTAGCTGCTTTAAAGAAATTAGGTGTAAAGATTTCTATTGATGATTTTGGAACTGGGTACTCATCCTTAAGTTATCTAAAACATTTACCAGTGGATACAATTAAAATTGATAAATCATTCATTCATGAATTAGACCTTGATGGTGAATTGATCGTCAATACGATCATTCAAATGGGTATTAATTTGAATTTTACAGTTATTGCTGAAGGGATTGAAAACGAAAAACAATTAGCTTATTTAAAGAAACAAAATTGTCATAAAGGGCAAGGGTATTACTTTAGCAAACCGGTACGAGAAAATGAGTTTCCTATTAATCTCGATTATAATCGTGTGTTAACCAATTAGTCTCATAGGGATTAATTGGTTTTTTGTGTTATTGAAATAATGACAAACTTATGAACGTTCTTTTTTTGTGATATCTATCACCTATGGAATTGATATGTTTTGATACTCTAAAACTAGTTAAAATTAGAGGAGAGCTGTTGAATGGAAAGTAATTATAAAGAAAATCCATTTATCGTTATTTGGGAAATAACGAGGGCCTGTGCGTTAAAATGTTTGCATTGTCGAGCAGAAGCTCAACATCTTCGTGATCCAAGGGAACTAACAACGGAAGAAGGAAAGGAATTAATTAATCAAATATATGAGATGGATAACCCTTTGCTTGTTTTTACAGGAGGAGATCCATTAATGAGAGAGGACCTTTACGAGTTAATTGAGTATGCTGTTCAAAAGGGAGTGCGTGTCTCTATGACTCCTAGTGCCACTCCGAGAGTGACGAAAAAAGCGATTGAAAAAGTGAAAGCAGCAGGGTTATCAAGATGGGCATTTAGTTTAGATGGTCCAACAAAAGAAATTCATGATCATTTTAGAGGAACAAAGGGTTCGTTTGATTTAACCATGAAAGCCATTCGGCATTTACATGAATTAGGCATGCCAATTCAAATTAATACAGTTGTTTCTCACTACAACGTAAATGAATTAAAAGATATGGCAAAATTAATGGAGCAATTAGAGACTGTACTTTGGAGTGTATTCTTTTTGGTTCCAACTGGACGAGCGTCGAATATGGAGCCGATATCTCCAGAACGTCATGAAGAAGTATTACATTGGCTTGCAGAAGTAAAAGAAACTTCCTCGTTTGATATTAAGACGACAGAAGCTCCACATTTTAGAAGGGTACTCTTACAGCGCCAATCAAAGAAAACAAAAAAAGCGGAAGGAAGAAAAAAACACGACATATTAGGACGAGCGCCAAAAGGGGTAAATGACGGGAATGGTTTTTTATTTATTTCTCACCTCGGCGACGTATTTCCAAGTGGCTTTCTTCCTATTCATTGTGGCAATGTAAGAGAAGAACCTCTTGCAAAGATATATAGAGAACACCCGGTGTTTACCCAGTTACGTGAGCCTGACCTTTTTAAGGGAAAGTGTAGTGTGTGTGAATATCGCCATATATGTGGAGGGTCACGGGCAAGAGCCTTTGCTATAACGGGTGATTATTTACAAGCAGAACCATACTGCATTTATGTACCCAAACGCAAACGAGTATAAGCAAACAACCAGTCACGAAAATGCTACGTGCACTGGTTGTTTTTTTGATCATAAAAAGAAGGCTAAACTGAGTACAAAAAATACGATGCCATTTACAATTTCAATGATGCCAATTTGCATGGGTTTCATTTGTTTCTTTCTTGTAGTAATCCAATCTTTTACGGATCCTGGAAAATAAGCAACGGCAAGCAACGGCTGCCCTATTAGGACAGGTACGAGTAACAATAGAACATGATACGTATGTGATATTATTCTGAAACGATGATTCTTTCTTTCACGAATAAGGGACTTAACGTAGAAGGCACTTCCTGTAAAATAAAAAGTGACATAAAGCAATAAAAAGATTGCTTCATCCAAAATTGAACCTCCTCCGAGAATAACCGCAGCTACTCCCCCTAATCCAAACGTAATGATCCCACTAATATTATTCAATAAACTTCTTTCATTTTTCTTTTTAATAAAATATAGATTTATAGCAAGCAGAGGAACAAGGATAATCCCAAGTACTAATAAGATAGGATAGTGCCATATAATTGGAATCAAAATGACAAGAGCAATAATTGAATATGAGACAAGCCAAGGCAACATTTTTCCTATTACTTTTTGATTGCGGATAATAGAGAAAAGTGGCGTTGAGGCAAGAAAGAGAAAGAACCATCCGATCAAAAAAGGAATATGAAAAGTTGTCAGACCTATGATCATTGTTCCTAAAAAATAAGGTAAAAAGAACATCATCCAAGTGCCATGCTCTTTAGGCAACAGGATTCTTACTTTTTTTCTAGCGGTAGACGGTTTCTGTGTACACTTTGTTGCTAACATAAAAGCACCCCTTTTGGTTTTCGTATAATTACTATAAATGGAGTGTAAATTTCTTTCTGTTAACTCAGTCACAGGTGGAGAGAATCTGCCTTGTAATTGATTTTATTATTTGTCCTACTATATGATAAAGGTGGAATAATCTTGAAGAGTATCATCGTAACTTTATTTCCATTTTAATAAGAGGATGTGGTGATGATGAAAGACAATGGAATGAAAGAAAGTGTACAAGCGCAATTTGGTAATAATGCAAGTAATTATGTAACGAGTCAAACTCACGCCAAAGGGGAAGATCTCCAAAAGTTATTACATATTTCCGGTATAACCGGAGATGAAGATTGCCTTGATATCGCTACAGGAGGGGGGCATGTTGCCAATCTCTTAGCACCTTTTGTTTTAAAGGTTACCGCACTTGATCTAACCTCTGAGATTTTAAAAGTAGCAAGACAATTTATCGAAAAAAATGGACATTCTAATGTTTCCTTTATCCAAGGGGATGCGGAGCAACTCCCGTTTCAGGATGAGTGTTTTGACGTAGTCACATGTCGAATTGCAGCTCATCATTTTCCTAATGTGAATGCTTTTGTTAAAGAAGCATTTCGCGTTACCAGAAAGGGAGGCACGTTGTTACTAATTGATAATGTAGCCCCTGAGTTAGATCATTTAGACTTCTTTTATAACAAAATTGAAAAGGATAGAGACCCTAGTCATTTTCGGGCGTGGAAGAAATCAGAGTGGTATAACCTAATAGAGGTAACAGGTTTTGAAATAGTGGAATCTTATTCGTTTGATAAGAAGTTTCATTTTGATACATGGTGTGACATGATGAATCTTGCAAATGAAAAGAGGGTTCATTTATCGGATTTTATGATTGGTGCGACTGAAGCAGCTCATAAAAAGTTTCGATTGCATTTAAGGAACAAGAAAGTAGAAACGTTTAAAGGGGAAGCTATTTTATTAAAAGCAACTAAACCTCAGGAATAATGAGAGAAAAAGTTCCTTTTAGCAGATTGAGAGAAGTGTAATGGCTACACACGGTTGCGTCCCTGCTAATCAGGAACCCACTCATAGTAGGTTTTAAAAAAGAAACGGTTTAGCTCATTGTTTAGAGGCCACTGAAAAGTGAAAACCAAACCTAATTCAGTGGCCTCTTTTAGTGTGGCTACAAGTCTTTTACACCTTTAATATAAGTATAGATGCTATGATTTCCACTTAACGTATCTGTTTGTAAACCGAACGTGCGTCCACCTTTAATATGCTCGTATTGATACATTTGATCAGTAAGTGGACTGTAAATCGATTCTGGTGGTAAAAGTGGTACGATATCATAAATGTTAACGAATCGGTAACTTTCTTCAATTTTTTCGTTAAACTGCTGAGCAAATAATGGGTCTCCTACTCTTGGACTAGCAAAGTTATAAAGTGTTACATGATAGCCGTGAGTTGTGAGATCCATTGAACATAATGTAGCAAGTGCAGCTCCTAAACTATGTCCTGTAACATAGATTTGCTTTTTTAGTGGAATGTTTTCTAAAGTGTCCATGATGTCATCTCGACATGATTGGTAAATAGCAGAAAACCCTTCATGAACGTGACAAGTTTCTTTCGTATAAGGAAAGGGTACTTGAGCGACTTCTGCATCAACCATCCAATCGGGATTTGAGTCTGTACCTCTAAACGCAATAATCACGCTTTTTTTTGACTCTAGAATAAATCCAAACCATTCTTTAAAACCGAAGGCGTTGGCTTTGAAGCTAGTCAGCAGCTTAAATCCTTTTGGTATGGTGAACTCATCATGGTTGGCATATTGAATGTAAGTTTGTAAACAACAATTTGCTAAAAACAATGGAAGTTGTCGTTTGATAGAGTGAGTATAGGTCATATCGGCTCCTCCTGTAGAAACGGATACCATATCATATGTTGAAAAGACCCAATACGCCCCATCTAGACGTGCTAAAAATGTCTTCCGGATGAATTAATTTAAAGTGTATCTATGAGGGATGAGAAGAAAAGGCAAGGGGTGTCTCAAAAGCTTGATTAATCTTTGGGATAACGTTGTACAAAAAATCCCACAACCTACATTAAAGGGTTGTGGGATTTTTTGTATTAAACCAGCGCAGACAATACCGATACTCTTGATATAATGCCAAGAAGTTTTTGATCATTATCAACAACGGCAAGAGGGTATTTGGACTCTGAAGCTTTTGGAATTAAATCTTGTAAATACGCATCAGGGTCTGTCGTAAAGTAATTATCATTTAAAATATCTTTTAACGTTTTGTTTTCTTTAATGGCCTTTACGGTGTCATCGATCGTAACGAGACCCTGTAATTTCCGCTCACTATTAACGACAAAGACACTAGAAATACCGTTTGAACGCATTTCATTTACTGCTGATTTCAACCCTTCTTTTAGAGAAACGACAGCAGAAGGTTTGTACATGACATTGCTTGCCTGTAGAACTTTCGAACGATCAATATCTTTTACGAAATCTTTAATATAATCACTTTTCGGTTTTTCGATAATTTCTTCCGGTGTCCCGCTTTGTTCAATTTGACCATCTTTCATAACGGCTACGCGATCCCCAATCTTAAATGCCTCGTTGATATCATGCGTAATAAAAATGATCGTCTTTTTCAATTTTGCTTGTAGTTCCATTAACTCTAATTGCATATCGCGCTTGATGAGAGGGTCAAGTGCACTGAATGGCTCATCCATTAATAAAATATCCGGATCTGTTGCTAGGGCGCGAGCGAGCCCCACACGTTGCTGCATTCCTCCACTTAACTCATGAGGCATTTTTTCTTCCCATCCTGCTAGTCCGGCATTGGCAAGAGCTTGCTTTGCTTTTTCATAACGCTCTTCTTTATCTACATTTTTGACTTCAAGGCCATATTGAACATTATCAATGACGTTTTTATGGCTGAAAAGACCGAAATGTTGAAAGACCATCGCGATTTTATTCTGTCTAAATGTACGTAATTGTTGTTTTGAATACTCTACAATGTTTTCACCATCAACAATAATCTTTCCATCTGTTGGTTTATTTAATAAGTTTAAACAGCGAATTAATGTCGATTTACCACTACCAGAAAGACCCATGATCACGAACATTTCACCTTCATTTACACGTAACGAAATGTCGTAAATACCAACCGTGTGCTTAGTATCTTTTAGGATTTTCTCTTTTGATATGCCTTGTTTTACTTTCGGTAATACAGATTTGGGATTTCGTCCGAATATTTTTGTTAAGTTTTCCACTCTTACTTTTTCTGTCATAATCGAACTCCTACTTTCCTTATATCTTCTTATTCTTTCACTTGTGAATTTTTGGCGATACCTTGTGAAATACGATCCATGATAATGGCTAAAATAACAATGCCTAGACCAGCTTCAAAACCTCGAGCGATATCAACTCGGTTTATGGCAATCAATACTTCCATTCCAAGACCTTGAGCTCCAATCATTGAAGCGATAACGACCATAGCTAGTGCCATCATCGTTGTCTGGTTAATTCCAGTCATGATGGTTGGAAGAGCTTGAGGAAGTTGGACTTTCGTTAGTACTTGCATTGGGGAGGAGCCGTATGAATAGGCAGCTTCCACCATGTCTTTTGATACTCTACGAATAGCAAGGTTTGTTAACCTAATAACCGGTGGGATTGCATAAATAATCGTTGCAATGACGGCAGGGACTTTGCCTAGCCCGAAGAAAATCATAGCCGGGATTAGGTACACAAAGCTTGGCATCGTCTGCATTGCGTCTAATATTGGTTTCATGATTGCTTCCGTAGTACGGTTGTAAGCCATAGCAATACCAATTGGGATTCCAAATAGCAATGAAATAAATACAGATGCTAACACGATCGCTAAAGTCATCATTGTAAAATCCCAGTAACCAAATGAGCCAACTAAAATCATTAAAAGAGCAAAGACGATACCAGAAACAAGGGATGCACAACGCCAACCTAGTACAAAAATTACAATAATAACAAGCCACCAAGGAATCATGATTAAAAAGTTTTCCATGTGGACCATCACCCATAATAGGGAAGCGCTAATCGCATCAAATAATCCAGAGAAATTGGCTTCTAGCCACCTTACAAATGTTTCAATATACTTTCCTAATTCAAAACGTAACGAGTCAGGGAAATTGTTCATTCTTCTTCAGTTGCAATCATTGAAAAATGCAACCAATTCACCTCCTAGTAAGTTGATAAATCAATGGTATACAAAAGGCTTGACTAAAGTCGTTTTAGCCAAGCCATATTTGTTTTAAAGTCCTGCTTTCACTTTTTCTACTACTTCTTCTGAAACCCACGTTGTCCAAACATCTTCATACTCTTTCAAAAAAAATTCGGCAACTTCTTCATTTTCAGCATCGTTCTCTTGCATGTAAGCAAGTAACTCATTTGTAATCGCCGCACTTGTTGCGTAATTGCTTAAGAATTCAGCCACATCAGGAGCTTGTTCTGGCAATTGATTTTGGACAGCGATAGTCAAACGTTGTGAAGGGAATTCTGTTAAATATCCATCATTCCATAATGTTTCATCGTAAGGTTCATCTTCAAGAAGAGTAATGTCATACATTCCAGCAATCCAAGTTGGTTCCCAATAGTAACCTACCCAAGGTTCGCCATTTTCGTAAGCATTAATTAATGATGTGTTCAGTGCAGTATCTGATCCAGGTTGAAAATAATTGAATGTATCTTCTAGTCCGTAGTTGACCATTTTTGCTTCTAATACATTATCTGCTGCCCAGCCAGGTATTGAGCCATAAATTCTCCCTTTTGATGCATCTTCTGGGTCTTGAAACACTTCCCAGTAATCAGGTAAATCATGAATTGATTTTAAACCTGGTGCTAATGGCTCAATGCCTCGCTCTGCGTCACCCTCAATCACATACGTAGGAACATATAATCCTTCTGCTGTATCGTCAAAGTTTACGGATAATTCAACAATATCCCCACTTTCAATTGCTTCTGAATATTGGTCGTAAAAGTTACCTGTCCAAATCTCCATATAGACATCTAGACTTCCGTTTCCTATTCCAATAAGAGAACCAGTTTCTGATCCTGGCATTGACTCGGTGTTGTATTCAAACCCATTTTCAATAATATTTCTAGCGATTGTGTTATGAATGCGAATACTGTCCCATCCAGCATCAGCGAATGTGATCGTATCGATTGATCCAGATCCACCGCTTTGTCCTGTTTCATTACTTCCACCACATGCAGCTATAAAAGCTATAAGTCCTACTAACATGAAAGTAAGAATGATAGTTTTAAAATGTCGTATACTTTTCATTTTTAAACTCCTCCTTAGAAATATGAACTATTTTTTGTTTTTTACTGTCTTTTTTATCTGTACTATTCGTATCACCTCTTTTGTAAAGTTCAAACTATGTACGTGTGTGAAAAGGTTCCGGGCAAGACATGTTTAACTTGCATAGAATGAAGAAAAATAAATTCGTTAAATAAAAACTTAACGTTCTTAATAATATAAATTTAACATAATTAAAAAAATTGTAAAGACTTGATTTAAAGATGAGCGGTATATTATCTCACTTAAACCTTAAAGCACTAGTAGTTTCAGTAAAGTTGAATCTAGTTAAATTAATATCATCATAGTCAATTTTTAATGGTTTTTGTCAGATGTATTAGAGTCATATAGAGGATTTCTAATAAGTAGTGTTTTAGAAAGTAGAAATCGTGTAAGGAGTGGTGTAGTAAGTTTTCTGACATAGTTTCATTGATTGTTTAAAAATTTGTATATAATATAGTTTAATATTTGAAAAGAGGGTAAGTATAATGAGTTTGAAGGGGATGAAATAGGCTTGTCGGATGTCATTTAGGGAATGAAATAAAAGCATAGATTTTCATACTTTTATTCTCTTAATTACGTTACAATAGATTTGAGCATCGAAAGGCGGTTGATTATGGCAATACAAACTAGATCCATTTCTCTAACGAAGAATATACAAGTACAAGACGGATCGCACATTCTATATTTTTACGAATCAGAAGAACGGTATTTAGAAAATCTTGTCTCCTATATACTTTCTGCGAAAGCAATGAATCAACATGTAATTATTATTGAAAGCTATGAATGTTATGATGCGCTTTTAGAAAAACTGGGGACTCAAATTGAATCATTAGGACTTACTGAAATTCTCCATTACAAAAATAACATAGAATTTTACCAAACATATGGAGACTTTAAGTTTGAAAGGGCGTTGGAAAGTTTTAAAATAGCAGTTCAACCATTCGTTGATGAAGATCTTTCCATTCGGGTTTGGGGGAAAGTTGCATGGAAGGATTTAACATACGATAGAAGTGATGTAAATAAATACGAAAATGAATGCGATTTGACAGTAAGTGAGATTGGATATATGACTGTGTGTGTTTACGACGGGCGAGAGGTTCCGGCTTCTGTTCAAACAGATATGATGAGAAGTCATCCATATTTAATGACGGATACTGATTTAGTAAAATCTTCATTATATAATCATCAAGATCATACGGTTTTTCCTTCATTAGCCGCTCAAAAAAAGATAGAATCTGAATTGGACTTTTATCGTCAGAAGCTAGATTTTATTCATGTCGTCGCACATGAAGTAAGAAATCCGTTGACAGTAATTAAGTCATTTGCTGCAATATTAAAATCTGAATTACCAGACAAAGATATTCAAGCTAAGTTAAGCTTAATTGAAGATTATTCTGTGGCAATTGATCATGAAATTCATCACATAATTCAGACTGAACAGATGCTTACCATTGATACATTTTGGAAAACAAAATTAATTAAAGCATTGCCTTGTATAGAAGAAGTAGTAGAAGTGATGACTATTAAGGCAAGAACTCAGAATATTGAACTGAGGGCTAATTTACAAGTGCCTCCTAATACCATTATTAATGGCAACATAATGGGAATTAAATTGATTATCTCTAATTTACTAAGTAATGCTATTAAATATAGTCATGAAGGGGAAGTAGTTACGATTAATAGTTTCATTGAGGGGGAGCGTTTGCATATACATATTACTGACAAGGGTGTTGGAATGACATCTGAAAATCTTGAACGGTTGTTTCAAAAATATCAAAAAATCAATCAAGAGGTTGCTGGGCAAGGAATAGGATTATTTATGGTGTATCAAATTGTAAAACACTTTAAAGGTTCTATTGATGTTGTAAGTGAGTTAGGAAAAGGAACAGAAGTTAAGGTATCATTTTCACTATGAAATTTGACTAGAAAGAAGCGTTTGCAATATGCAGACGCTTCTTTCTATTTATGTAGCTGTGTGGTGTGAGTCTTTTTTACTATTAATAAATTATATAAAATTCGCTATTTAATAACGACTGTGTTGGAAATACGTAATTAAAAAGCAATAAATCATAGTAACACGAACAAAAGAAAAAAAAGGGGTGAAAAATTTGTGTTATTTTTTCTAACAGTAACAATTTATTTTTAGAAATTTCAGATTTATAATTTGCTCAGCAAGATGAAAATTACCAAAAGGAGGGAATAACTTTGAAGCAAAAAAAGATTGTCATCATTGGTGCAGGAATTGTTGGTTGCAGTACAGCTTACTACTTAAGTAAAATGGGTCAGACTGATATCACAGTTATAGAACAAGGTCCGTTGTTTGAAACGGGTGGTTCGACGTCTCATGCTCCAGGTCTTGTCTTTCAACTCAATTCATCGAAATTATTAACGAAACTAGCAAATGATACAGTAGATTGCTTTCTTAATTTAAGCAATGAACAAGATTTACCCTCCTTTTATCAAGTAGGAAGCATAGAAATTGCTAGTACACCGGAACGAATGAAAGACTTAAAAAGAAAAGCGGGTTTAGCGGCGTCATGGGGAATACAAGCAAAGCTATTAACACCTGAAGAATGTTCTGAAAAGTGCGAACTTTTAAATGTAGAACAGATTGAAGGTGGATTGTTCGTACCAACAGATGGAATCGCTAAGCCTTTAAGAGCCATAGAAAAGATGGCCGAATACACAAAGAAAGCTGGAACGTCATTTTACGGGAACACGGAGGTGACAGATGTTGAAGTTATTGACGGGAAAGTAAAAGCAGCAGAAACAACAAAAGGGAGGTTTGAAGCAGATCTTATTATTTGTTGTGCGGGATTCTGGGGTCCGCGTATTGGCGAAATGGTCAATGTGACAATCCCTCTTTTACCAATGGCTCATCAATATGTAATGACAAGTGATCTCGAATTACTTACAAACAAAACGGAGGAAGTAGAAATGCCTCTCATAAGACAGCAAGATCATGCGTTATATTACCGTCAAATTTATTCTGGGCTCGGAATCGGCTCTTATCAACATCGTTCGATGCCAATTGAATTAAGTACGATTCCTAAGAGCGAAGAGACAAAAGACATGCCATCAGTAAAACCTTTTACGGTAAATGACTTTGAAAAACCTTGGACAGATGCTAAAGCATTATTTCCGTCGTTAAAAAAAGCAGCAATAAAGAAAGGGATTAATGGTATTTTCTCCTTTACACCAGATGGAATGCCGCTTTTAGGGGAATCAAGGAATGTGAAAGGCTTTTGGGTAGCGGAAGCAGTTTGGGTTACTCATTCAGCTGGAGTAGGCAAGGCTATGGCAGAATGGATAATAAATGGAACTCCATCGCTTGATTTGGAATTCTGCGATATTAATCGTTTTGACCAATATGCCCTAACGCCAGCCTACTATCGTACACGCTCAATGGAACAATTTGAAAAAGTATACGATATCCACCATCCGTTTATGCCCCAGGACACAGCGAGAAACATACAAGTAACTAGCTATCTAACTAGACAAAAAGATCTAGAGGCTACTTTTACTGAAACATCAGGATGGGAACAAGCTCAATGGTACTCTGCTAATAAGGTACTTTTACCGAAATATGAAGATTGCATTCCTGAGCGTAAAGGGTGGGAAGCGAAGTATTGGTCCCAAGCTATTGGAATTGAACATTTGCATACTCGTAAACATGTTGCGATGTATGATTTTACAGCAAAGAAGAAGAGGCTCGAGATAAGCGGAGAGGATGCCCTTGAGCTTTTACAATTGGTAACGGTTAGCGATGTCGATACAAATATTGGAGACGTTACTCATACAGTTATGTTAACAGATAGAGGGACGATAAAAGGAGAGGTAACTGTAATTCGAATGGCTGTGACGAAATTTCTCGTCTTATGTGCAAGTTTAATAGAAGAAAGTTGGATCAAGCGCTTCGTCAAACTAGGAAGTTCCGTTTTTATTAACGATGTTACTAGTGAAACGTGCTCATTTGGATTAGTTGGACCGAAGTCGACAGCGTTAGCGGCTTTGCTAACGGAGCTAGATCTTACCAAATGGGATAAAGGCAAGGCAAAAGAGGTGGCAATTCAATCTATCTTGGCAATTGCCATACATGATTCCTATGTAGGAGAAGAAGGTTGGGAGTTTATCGTAACGATGGATAATGGACTACCTTTGTGGGATTTGATAGACGAGATAGGGAAATCGTTTCAAATTATAGCAGCTGGTAACCGTGCTTATGAGAGTTTACGAATTGAATCAAAACTCCCAAGAGGAGGAAAGGATTATTGGAGTGAACACGATATATATGAAGCAGGATTAGTTCAGATGCTTTCTGACGGAAAGACCAACTTTATCGGAATGCAGGCATTAGAAAAAAGAAAAGAAAGGGGCTCACAAAAACTGTTAATAGCTATTACATTTCAAGATCCAAAAGTGACTGTGATGGGCTTTGAACCAGTGTATGTTAATGGAGAAGTGAAGGGGTTTATCACAAGTGCGGACTATGGCTATAGCAATGGAGTGGGAGTGGCACAGGCCTGGTTAGAGCAGGCGGAAGTAGAGCGAGGGAAACAAGTGTGGGTTGAGTATTTTGGTAATCGAATTAAAGCCACAATTGAAACGGAATCAATTATAACGATTTAAAAGAAAGGGGAACACCGAATGTCAACAAAATATGATGTAATTGTGATTGGTTTAGGAGCTATGGGAAGTACTGCAGTTTATCAATTAGCAAAACGAGGTCAGAAAGTATTAGGTATTGATCGATTTGCCCCGGCTCATGATCAAGGATCTAGTCATGGAGGATCAAGAATCATAAGGCAATCTTACTTTGAAGACCCAGCTTATGTTCCTTTATTATTACGTGCCTATGAACTATGGGATGAAATCGAGCGAGAAAGCGGAGAAGAAATTTTAACCATAACGGGCGGTCTCATGGTAGGGAACCCTAGTAGTTTAACCGTTTCAGGTAGTATTGAAAGTGCGAAAAAATGGGGACTATCTTATGAAGTACTTAATTCAAGGGATATTCGCCAACGATTTCCTGTTTTTACCCCATCAGATCAGATGATCGGGCTGTACGAGGAAAAAGCAGGCTTTGTCAGACCAGAACTCAGTGTATACACACACCTTTCGCAAGCAGAGAGACACGGTGCGGAGTTTAAGTTTTTTGAAGTAGTAGAGACATGGGAAGCTTCCCCAACAGGAGAAGGGGTTCGTGTTGTTACAAATAATGGTGTTTATGAAGCTGGCAAGCTAGTTATTTCCCCGGGAGCATGGGCGCCACAAATATTACAAGATTTAGGAGTGAGTCTAGAAGTAGAGAGACACATCCAAATGTTTTTTGAACCGACTAACACGATTGAACCGTTTAAAGTTGGAAAGCACCCGATCTATATATGGGAAGCAGAAGATGGTGTCCAATTGTATGGATTCCCATCATACGGAATGTCTGGAGAGGGGGCAAAGGTAGCATTTTTTCGGAAAGGACGAACGTGCACTCCAGAGACAATTGATCGGCAAGTTTATGATTATGAAGTGGATAGAATGCGAGAATATCTACAACAGGCAATGCCACAGTTAAATGGTCGTTTCTTACAAGGCAAGACATGCATGTATACGAATACTCCAGATGAACATTTTGTTATTTCTCCACATCCAGAACATGCTCAAGTAGTCGTAGCCGCAGGTTTCTCTGGTCATGGATTTAAATTTGCTAGCGTTGTGGGTGAAGTAATAGGAGATTTAGTTATTACAGGCAATACAAAACATCCAATTGATTTATTTCAGCCACAAAGGTTTGCTTATAAATAATGAACAAGTTCACGAAATGAAGATGGGAATTTAAAGGAGGAAAATCTAATGTTGTTAAATGAAAATAACGAAAATCAACGTGGAAAGTTAGCTGCTACATTAACAGGGGAATTGTATACGAGTCAGGATGTGTTTCAATTGGAACAGGAAAATATCTTTTCTAAGTCTTGGATGTTTGTTGGCTATTCTTATGAAGTGACAGAACCTGGACAATATTTGACAACAAAGATAGGAAATGAAAATGTTTTGGTTGTTCGTGGGAGGGATGGTGAGCTTCGTGCATTTTTAAATGTTTGTAGACACCGTGGTGCAACTCTGTGCAGTGAACAAAATGGGAAAGTGGGAAAAACCATTCGATGCCCTTATCACAATTGGAGTTATGGATTAAATGGAGCATTAATGGCTGTCCCTAATACGAGCGATTGTAAAGAAGAACTTGTGAATAATGACGAGTATGGTTTGTATGAAGTTCATTTACGCACATGGCATGGGATGATATGGCTTAATTTAGACGAACAGGCTCTTCCGGTTGAACAACAATTGAATACGCAATTATTTGAGAGGTTCGGAGAGCTTTCAACATTTGCTAGATACCAAATTGAAGATTTGAAGATTGGTGCGCAAAAAGAATACGAGGTTGATGCTAACTGGAAGCTCATCATTGAAAATTTCCAAGAATGCTACCACTGTTCCTCTATTCATCCCGAATTAACAGCTACTTTACCAGAGTTTCGTTCTGGAGTAGGAACCCAAAATACGGTTGGTGGAGGAGCTACGTTTCATGAAAGTGTACAGTCGTTTTCCTTAAGTGGAAAAGGAAAACGCAAGCCTTTAAAAGGATTACTCCCAGAAGATGATCGTACGTACTTTGGTATAACGCTATTGCCTCACGTGTTTGTTAATTTGACACCAGATCATGTTATCATTCATCGATTAATTCCGATCAGTGAAACGAAAACAAGAGTAGTTTGTGACTGGTTGTTTGCTCCTGAAGAAATAGAAAAGTCGGATTTTGATCCAACTGATGCTGTTGAATTATTTCACCGTGTAAATGAACAAGATTTCGAAGCGTGTGAATGGTGTCAAGAAAATATGGGATCAAAAGCATATAAAAGTGGTGGTATTTTGGTACCGATCGAACATCACGTATCAGCTTTTTACAATTATGTAATGAAATCCATCGGAATGATAACAACATGAGGAAAGGAGATATTGTAATGGGGGTGCTAGGAAATAATTGGAATCCCCTTGAAATGTCATACATCCGCTAGCTGGCAGGCATAAGGATACAATCTAATTCAAGGAAGATTCTTTTTCCATTATATCAAATCAGGATATATGTTAAAAGGGTGGGGCTCGTGTATAAACTTATTGTGATCAAGATAGGCAAGAGCCCCTATCCACTTGCTTCGTTTCAACCATTCGTTTTACATGAGGAGGACAATGATGAGAGCGAAAATAAAGGAGTCTGAACCACTTATTCGAATTGAGCAAGTATCAAAGGTTTATGGAAAAAGTTGGACGAAGCACTGACTCTTCGGCGTCAGGGGAAAAATAAGTATGAGGTAGAGAATTTGACGAATACGACTGTTGCTATTTTTAATGCAAGTTTTGAAGTCCATAAAGGGGAAACCTTTGTTCTAACACAAGTTAGTTATTGATGGAAAAATGGCAACACAGTCCATAGAAGAGTTACTAGATGCGAAAGAAGTATTTAAAGGGAAAGTTATTGGAATTGAACCAGGGGCTGGTTTAATGAGAATTACTAGAGAGGAAGCGATTCCGGGATATGGATTAAATGATTGGGAGTTAGTTGAAAGTAGTACACCAGGTATGGTAGCGGAATTAGAGAAAGCAGTCTCCACTAAAAACCCTATTGTTGTGACGTTGTGGAGCCCTCATTGGGCTTTTGAAGAATTTAATCTACGCTATTTAGAAGATCCGAAAGGCTTAATGAACCCAAATGGAGTAGAGGAACTTCAATCCATTGGTCGTTTAGGTTTTGCTAATGAGTATCCAGAGGTTACTGAGTGGTTAAGTAAATTTTCTATTACATCCGAACAATTAGCTTTGCTAGAGGCTGAAATTATTAAAGCGGAAAATGAAGTAGAAGGTGTCGAAAATTGGTTGGTAGATCATAAAAGTGTAACAGATGAGTGGTTTAGGTAATAGCTACGAATCTCTCACGAGTAGTTTTTCAGATTTGTGAACAAATTGTAGAACCTGTTGATAAAGGAGAAGTGAGAAACTTATGGTTATTCATATGACTGACGCAGCTCTCTGTCAACTGAAAACAATGTTAATGCAAAAAGAAATGCTCCCAAGAATAGATGCAAAAATACTAGAAGGACCTAAAATTGGGGTTACACTTCAACTCGTCTTTGATGAATATCGCAAAAAAGATGAATATTTCGAGTTCAATGATATTGTCATAAGAATTGATCGTTTTACGGTGTTATATATTGAGGGGGCGTTGCTCATTGATTTTTCCAATCATCAAGGTTTTACGGTGTATGATTCGCTATCGTTAGGTGATAGCGGTCAAGCTATGTAAATGTCATGTTACGAACATAGAAGGGATAGTGAGCCCTACCTTGTACGTCTATACGAGGTAGGCTTTTTTTATGATCTAATTCGTAATAGAATTTTCAGAAAAATCAATTGACAGACTAGTTATTCACTACTATGATGAAAATGTAATTTGGTAGATAATGTATCATATTAAAATAATGGGAGTGAATGTTTATGACATTAGAAGATTCCTTTAAATTGGAAACCCTAGCTATTCACGCAGGCCAAGAGATTGATCCAACAACCATGTCACGTGCGGTTCCTTTATATCAAACAACTTCATATGGCTTTAAAGATACAGAACATGCAGCTAATCTTTTTTCTCTAAAAGAGTTTGGGAATATTTATACAAGATTAATGAACCCGACAACAGATGTGTTTGAAAAGAGGGTAGCTGCATTAGAAGGAGGTGCAGGAGCCCTTGCAACAGCCTCTGGACAAGCTGCAATTACGTATTCTATTTTGAATATTGCAGAGGCTGGGGATGAAATTATTTCTGCATCTAGTTTATATGGAGGTACGTATAATCTTTTTTCAATCACTTTGCCGAAAATGGGGATCAATGTTACCTTTGTCGATCCGTCAGAGCCGGAAAATTTTAGAAATGCGATAACGAATAAAACAAAAGCCATTTATGCGGAGACGATCGGAAATCCAAAAGGAGACGTTCTAGATATTGAAGCAATTGCAAAGATTGCACATGATCATCACATTCCTCTAATTGTCGATAATACATTTCCTAGTCCGTATTTATTACAGCCAATAAAGTTTGGAGCTGATATTGTTGTACATTCAGCAACAAAATTTATAGGAGGGCATGGTACTTCAATTGGAGGAGTGATTGTTGATAGTGGAAAGTTTGATTGGAATACAAGTGGGAAGTATCCAGGATTAACTGAACCTGATCCGAGCTATCACGGTGTAGTATACACAGAAGCTGTTGGTCCAATTGCCTATATCACAAAGGCTCGTGTTCAGTTGCTTCGCGATTTAGGGGCTGCTATTTCTCCATTTAACTCATTTTTGCTTTTACAAGGTTTGGAAACGCTTCATTTGAGGATGGAACGTCATAGCTCAAACGCATTAGCGGTAGCAAGATTTCTTGAGAAACATGAAGCTGTTGAGTGGGTCAGTTATCCAGGATTAGAAAGTCATCCATCCTTCGATTTAGCAAAAAAACTAATGCCTAATGGACAAGGAGCCATTTTAACATTTGGTATAAAAGGGGGACTAGAGGAAGGGAAGAAGATTATTCAATCTGTTAATCTATTCTCTCACCTAGCCAATGTAGGAGATTCAAAATCACTCATTATTCACCCAGCTAGTACAACGCATCAGCAGTTATCTGAAGATGATCAACTCAAAGCAGGAGTCTCTCCAGGAATGATTCGACTCTCTATTGGCACAGAAGCTATTGATGATATAATTCAAGATTTAGAAAGAGCACTTCGGCTATAAAAAGTTTAGGCATCTCGATAAAGATTTCGAGATGCCTTTATTTTTCCAATATAAGAGGTTTGTTGTAATTCTTACTATTCCAATTGACGAACGTTACTATTTTTGAAAACGCATCCATGACGATGTATTGCGAATAATGATGAAAAAAAATTTAGAATTTTACGCATTTTTCTATTGTTATATAGTGACCGATCGCCTATAATTCGAAATAGTAAGATATGTAAAAAAATATAACGATAAGTTAGGGGGAATCTGTGTGACCGAACTTGTTAATTGGTTGAATGGAGTATTGTGGAGTACACCTATGATTATTTTTTGTTTAGGTGTAGGGTTACTTTTTTCTATTCTTACTCGTTTTTTACAAGTTAGACATGTAAAGGATATGGTACGGCTTACGTTCCGTGGGAAGAGTTCTGCAGCGGGTATATCTTCGTTCCAAGCTTTGGCGATTGCGCTTTCAGGACGTGTTGGTACCGGGAATATCGCAGGTACAGCAACGGCTATAGCTTTTGGTGGTCCGGGAGCTGTGTTTTGGATGTGGATGATTGCTTTTATTGGTGCGTCAAGTGCCTTTATAGAATCGACTCTCGCTCAAATGTATAAACAAAAGCAAGATGGGCAATATCGAGGTGGACCAGCTTATTATATCGAAAAGGGAATAGGTTGGAAATGGTATGCTGTTATTTTTTCTATTGCTACCTTACTAGCTATGAGTTTACTTATGCCGGGTATTCAATCTAATTCTATTGCAATTGCTGTGGAGAATGCATTTTCGGTTAACACATATGTAACAGGACTTATTTTAATTGCTATTATAGGTATTATCATTTTCGGTGGAGTAAAACGTATTGCAAACGTTGCGCAGTATGTGGTTCCTTTTATGGCTGTAGCTTATATTTTGTTATCTCTCATTATCGTATTAGTTAATATTACAGAATTACCAGCTGTAATTGGTTTGATTTTTAGCAGTGCGTTTGGTGCAGATGCAGCTTTTGGAGGTATAATTGGTCTAGCGATTTCATGGGGAGTTAAACGAGGTATCTATTCTAATGAGGCTGGTCAAGGTACAGGTCCACATGCAGCGGCAGCTGCTGAAGTTTCTCATCCTGCCAAACAAGGGCTTGTGCAGTCATTTTCCGTCTACATTGATACGTTGCTCGTTTGTTCAGCTACGGCATTTATGATTTTATTTACAGGAATGTACAATGTTGAAAGTCCAAGCGGCGGTTACATTGTTAATAACATTAGCGAAATTCCTGCGGGAGCAGGGTACACTCAAGCTGCTATTGAATCTGTACTTCCTGGTTTTGGTGCATCTTTTGTTGCGGTGTCACTATTTTTCTTTGCTTTTACAACGATCATGGCATATTATTACATGGCCGAAACCAATGTTGCTTATTTAATACGAGGGAAATTTAAGAAGTACGGTATGTTCCTATTAAAAGTTGTTTTACTATTAGCAGTCTTTTTTGGTGCAATACGAGAGGCAGACTTAGCGTGGGCGCTTGGTGATGTTGGATTAGGTTTAATGGTTTGGTTAAATCTAATTGCGATCTTAATACTTGCTAAACCGGCGTTGCGTGTATTGAAAGATTACGAAGATCAAAAGAAGCAAGGAATTGATCCGGTTTTTGATCCGAAAAAATTAAACATTAAAAATGCTGATTATTGGGAACATGAGTACGAAGAGGATCAAAAGAAGAATAAAGATAAATTGTCTAGTTGACAAAGAACCCGACTTCCGTGGAGTGGAAGTCGGGTTTCTTTAGTTCGTTTCTGTTATTCCTCGCATAGTCTCTCGTAGTATTTTTACGGAGTGGTCGAATTGTTTTTTTTCTTTTTCGTTTAGGTCTATTTCTACGATGTTCCGAATTCCATTTCGATTAATGATGGCGGGTACTCCGATATAAACTTCTTTCTGACCGTACTCACCATTAAGGTAGGCGGAAATAGGAAGGATACTATTTTCGTTTTGTAAAATCGCTTTTGTAATACGCACTAACGACATTCCGATGCCGTAATAAGTGGCTCCTTTACGCTCGATAATATGATAAGCGGCATCGCGTACGTTTTTAAAAATTTCTTCGAGCTTCTCGTTAGTATACATTTCATTTCTTTCTATATAAGAGTCTAATTTGTCAATCCCTATCGTTGTGTGGCTCCAAACGGGTAACTCGGTATCACCGTGTTCGCCAATAATATAGGCATGTATATTTCGAGGATCAATTTCAAAATAATCGCCTAACATGTAGCGTAATCTTGCTGAGTCTAATGTAGTACCTGAACCAATGACTCGCTCTTTCGGTAATCCGGACTCTTTCCATGTTACATACGTCATAATATCAACTGGGTTAGTTGCGACAAGAAATATCCCGTCAAATCCGCTGTCCATAATATTTCTAACTATTTCTTTGAAGATCATTGTATTTTTTGTTACCAAGTCTAGTCGAGTTTCACCAGGCTTTTGGGCGAGACCTGCTGTAATTACTACTAAATCTGCTTCGTTGCAATCGGCATAAGTACCGTTCCAAACTTTCATTGCTGTAGGAGCAAATGGAAGACCGTGATTTAAATCCATTGCCTCCCCTTCAGATCGTAGTTCGTTCACATCTATAAGAACCAATTCTTCAGCTACCCCTTGATTGATGAGTGAATATGCATAGCTACAACCTACTGCCCCTGTTCCGATTAATACTACTCGATTTACTTTTCCGTTCATATATAAAGCCTCCTTTTTCTATCACCATTCTTATTTACAAATTTATTATAGCAAAACTTTGTGAAAATAATCACAATATTTATGAATGATATGTGAACTTCTTCACAAAAAGGGTGTTTGTTAATCTTAAATTGTGTGTGTTGAAGGAAGGGAGGTGTTATTGGTCATGCAGATTTATTTATAGAAGAAACTTGTCAGTTTTTTTGTTATTATAATAGAGCTAATAAAAAATTAGATTCTTAAGTTTGCATTTGGTGTCGTTATGTGTTAAATTATTAAATCTCGGGTATGGTACATACTGAGAATAATTATTTCGAAGGACCTTGCGTGGAATTGAATTGTGTGTTAAAGTATTCAATGTTCTGTTGCTTGGCCTTTTATTTATTCACAAGAGGTTATTGAAAAAGATGTTGCACGGAACATATTGATGTGTTATGATCTTAAATGTTGCTGATTGAGCAGCGGACAAGTTCTTTGAAAACTGAACAAAAGCCAAGCGAATTAAAGAGATTATTGAATCTCGTCAATTTTTATCATCGTTTTATTAAAAATGATAAAGTATCGTTAGCGATACATTTTGAGCTATGTTCCATCACTAAAGTGATGAAACTCAAACACTTTTATGGAGAGTTTGATCCTGGCTCAGGACGAACGCTGGCGGCGTGCCTAATACATGCAAGTCG
>NZ_JAOANA010000012.1:0-144939 GCF_032335535.1 Alkalihalobacillus sp. MEB130 | reverse complement strand
CACTTTCAATAAACTATAATCTAGTATATTGAAAATGATCATGTACTGGGGAACTGTTTAATCTTATTTGTGGTTTTCTGTTGAGTTCTATTTGTGGAAAACTGTTGATTTTAGTTTATCGTTTACACGAGGGCAAGAAAAGCGAAAACCATATAAATGGTGGAGCTAACATAGCTAAATAACAGCCCATTAGGTTCAATCCGTTCTATGATAAATCTCTCCGCCTTCTTAAACGCAGAATCGCGCAAACGCTTGGGCAATTCTAAAAGTTTCTTAATTTCATCCTTTACGGTACTTACAATAAATCTAGTTTCCTCTGAATCAAAAGGAGTATCATTTGGAAAACGCTCTAAAACCATTTCTGATAAATCAGGCGTTCGGCTTGTTTTTAGCTTGAAATTAAGATTAGATGAAATGAGCATTGCGGCAAAGTGTACGCGAGTATAGCCGACCAAATCATAAAAGTTAATAGGGGAAGTACGAGGAAGAAGGATTAGTTCAATTGGTAATTGTAAATGCTTTGGCCAGGGAATTTGACCGGTTAATGCGAGTATGATTTTTGTAAAGTTGCTTGTCTTTGTGAGACCTCCTTGCTTTAAGATAAACGCTTTTGCTAGTTGCATATTTTCTGACTGCCTTTCAACATATCCTGAGTATAATAAGGCGAAGTACGCTTCAACTGTAGCTGATAGATTGCCTTCTTTTTCATCATGGTACAATTTCCAAGCTCCGTTTTTTTCTTGTTTGTGAAGAAGTCTTTTTACAAGCTGTTGAATAAGCCATTCTTCTTGATCATTTTCTAAAGACCTTAATAGGATAATTGTATAAGCATCAGTCATTGGACCACTCTCAAAACAGTAGCGCCAGGAGCCATCATTGGATTGTTCGCTTCGGAGCGTTTGAATCAGTTCTTCGATGGCTGAATTTACCCGTTTATTCAACTTATTCCCTCCTTTTGTACGACAAGAAACACTGTGTGTAAGTTATCGATAAAACCATTTCAATTTTGAGTATAAAATAGCACATGATTTATTATTACAAAGGATAGTTATGTTTGGATTAGTAATACTAGTTCCACCTCTAATACATCGTAAATATAATGTATGGAAAACGTATAAACCATTTAGAATGAGGTGAAACAGTGTATTTTTTAAAACCTATTTCCGATGAGGTTCGTTTATATCAAATAAAATTCAATCATCGTAAAAAAACGATGAAGCTTATATTAGCGTCTATTTTTGCTTGTATTGCTGCTATTCTACAGGCTGCTGGTGGCTTTTTACCAGGTATAGGATATCTTATAAGTCCGTTTGCCACTGCACCTATTCTGTTATGCTCTATGTTATCCATTCCATTTGGAGTAATGTCCTATTTTCTGACCATCATGTTGTTATTCATCCTGCAGCCAACTGAATTAATTGTATTTCCTTTTACAACAGGATTGATAGGACTTGGTATAGGAGCATCTTTTTACCTTTTTAGAAAGAGATTGAGTATGATTGCTACTGGTGCAATTCTTTTAATATTAGGAATTATGAGTCTACTATTTATTTTTCACTTTCCAATCTTAGGTCCAGCCGTTTCTGATTCCTTTTCAATTCTTTCAACTATAGGGATCTTTTTATTTGCTTTCCTTTATAGCTGGTTATGGGTTGAAATTTCTTTAGTCATTTTTCAAAGAATTAAAATGATAATAATTTAGAGATCCTCTAAAATAGCACAGTCTCATCATGTAAGGAATGTATCAAGATTAAGTAGAATTTTAAAATTATGATTCATGGAACGATTTCAAAAACAGTGCCTTGGTTAAAATCAGTCACATTCATAGAGCCATAAACCCCTAAATATAGTGTGGATTGACCCAGATTCGTTCCTAAACTAGCATAAAAGGCTGATTGAGACCCAAAATCATAATCGGTTTGAATCACACTAAAATCACTTTGTTTGCCATCTGGTCTCACTCTAGTATAAGCTAAAGCCCCTCTATTGTGAGGTTGAGAATCTTTCCGGGCAAAATCAGTAAACACAACACCTCCAGTTAAACCAGGGATTTGATTCCCCATATAAGGCTGAATTCCTGTAAGCGCAGTTCCTCCAAACTTATCGGGTCGGGGATCTTGATGAAAATAACTAGTTAAAGGCTGAAGACGACTCCCTGAAAGTGCTACTGATTCATTGTAATAAGCAATTGTTTTCTCATCCAAAGACGAATTGTCAGTACAGCCTCTCACGGTCGAGGTAGGAAAACACCCTTCCCACCCCCGCCAGCCAAAGTTAATAAATCCTTCTTGGTCAGGCTTAGAATATAGTAAAGAAGCTTGAATAAGCTGTGTAACCAGTATGGGTTTATAATGAACAAATGAAAAAATTGATTCGACCAAATCCTGTCCGACATTTCCCGCGTATTTAATATACTGATTATTAAACCTCTGAAAAGAAATACCTGGTATATTACGAACTCCTTTCGCAATTACCGTAAGCGCTTCTTGGATAGATACGGGAAGTTCATGAAAACGTGTAACTACGGGTGGATTATTGATAAATGAATACTTACCTACATCAATTTCTATTATTTTACCAGCGATTTCCATATCGTCCTGGCTTAAATTAAATGGATCATAGCCTGATCCACCATCTCCGGTTGTTAAAACAAGTTTTCCTGTTTCAGGTGAAAAGTTTAAGCTATTGAAACCATTATGATTAAAAAATGGTCTTCTTACATTAAGTAATGTGCGCCGTTTTTGAGGTTGGCCATTCGATTGTAAAATCCATTCTTCAACTGTATCTATATGATCATATTGAATTTCTCTATTTCTCCATTTTAAGTTTAAGGTTCTGGGGTCACATGGGTTAGGCTTAAAAGATTCAGGAAGAGCACCTGGTCCTTGTGTTCCAGCTACTGAGTAATGAAGATAAAACAGACCGTTATAATAAAATTCGGGATGAAACGCTAGCCCTAGCAATCCCCGTTCATCATATCCGCCACCAGAAGCACCAAGTTTTATCACTTGTGGGCGAATATCTAAAAAAGTCCTTATATCTCCGTTTCCTATGTAATAAATTTCTCCTACCTGGGTTGCAATAAATAATCTTTCAATTGAGTCACCTGGAAGAATAGTTGTTTTCATAGCAGTTGGTAAATTGATATTACTTACAATGGGTCGTAAACTAACCTTAACTTTTTTCAATTAACTTACACCCCTTCTTGTTGTTTTCTCTTATAAGAATATGATTAGAAATGTTCAATAAGTACTAAATTAGGGCAGGGGAGCTCACCTTGATTGTCTTTTTAACATATGCGCCACATGGAGCTGTGAAAATTAGAAGTAAGCATTATGTTAAGTAAAACCTTAATGCAAAAATCCAAGAACAATTGCAATATTGGCTAATAATGTTAAAATAAGAGAAAATTTATAAGTGCAATGAAGAGAAGAGTAGATAAAAAGTTTCTTTACAGAGAACTCCGGTAGCTGAAAAGGAGTAAGATAGCTTTTATTGAACCAAGCCTCTGAGCATTACATCGGAACGTTATGAAAGCGGGATGGTGTGACGCAAGCTTCCGTTAAAGAGCTAGGGTATAAGCATGTATATGCCGTACCTGACAAGATTAATATGGTGACATATTAATAAACTGGGGTGGCACCACGACTTTACTATCTCGTCCCCAAGACAAACGTCTTGGGGGTGGGATTTTTTTGTTTGTTGAAAAAGAATGCAGTAGTAAAAGTAAAAAAAGGGAGAGCGATTTTAATGAATGTAAAATTGTTGCTAGCATCGTGGAAATACCCTTCTATTTTGTTGCTTGGAATAGGATTATCTAATTTGGGTGCTTGGGTTTACTTAATTGCATTAAATTTAATTGTATTCGATATGACAGGTTCCCCCCTTGCCGTAGCAGCACTTTATATTCTTATTCCTTTGGCTACTTTAGTCACCAACTTTTGGTCTGGCAGTCTTATTGATCGATTAAATAAACGAAACCTGATGATATTTCTAGACATTATCAGAGCTTTCTGTATATGTCTTTTACCTTGGTTACTAGAAATATCGATTTGGTTCATGTATTCAATGGTCTTTTTGATTAACATGGCAACGTCTATGTTTAGCCCAACATCGATGATTTATGTGACAAAATTAATTCCCCCCGAAAAAAGAAAGAGGTTTAATTCTCTAAGAAGTTTAATCGATTCTGGAGCTTTTCTGCTTGGACCAGCGTTGGCAGGAGTGCTTTTTATAATTGGTACTCCTACTCTAGCAATAATAATTAATGCTATTGCCTTATTGTTATCAGGGTTAATCACTTTTCTTATGCCTAATCTAGAAAAGCATACACGAGATAGGAATAAGGATGAGAAGTTATCGTTGGCATTAATAAAGAATGATTTGCAAATCGTATTGAATTTTAGCAAAAGGAACGTTTATGTTATGCTGATTTACTTTTTGTTTACTTCTGTTATGGTTATGACTGCCGCTGTTGATTCATTAGAAGCAGCTTTTGCGAAAGAAGTGCTTCATTTATCCGACAGTGATTACGGTTTTTTAGTGAGCGTTGCGGGATTAGGTATAATTGTTGGAGCGTTTCTTAACACATTATTCGTTAAGAAGATGGCAACTTCATTTTTAATGGGAATCGGTTTAGCATTTGTATCCATCGGCTATATCATTTACGCTTTTTCACAATCGTTTATCATGGCTGCTTTAGGTTTTTTTATTCTTGCTTTCTTTCTCGCATTTGCAAACACAGGTTTTCTTACTTTTTATCAGAATAATATCCCTATTGATGTTATGGGTAGGATAGGTAGTTTATATGGATTAATCGAAGCAACACTCATCATAATAACTACCGTAATGATGGGGCTTGTTGCACAAGTGGCCTCCATTCAATCTGTGGTCATTACAGGAGCTTTTGTTATGTTGGTAATTTCAATGATATTATGCGTCTTTAATTTTCAACCATCTAAAAGTAACTACTACAAAGTGTCTCCTATTGAAAAAATAGAAATCAACTGAACTAACGATCCCTGCTGATTCCAATTTACTAGACTTTAACCCTTTAATAAGGTTAAACTTGGTCAACCATTTAGATGAAGCTATTCAGCGAGAAGAGGGTTGTATAAAGTACAAGCTTCTTCTTTTTGCTTACTAACATTCTTTTTAATTATGATTATGTATAATATGGTAATTCAAAATAATTTCTTGTATGTCAGACACAAAACTCGTTACGAAATCACACAATTCATTGTTATACTTATCTAATTAGATTATAATCTAATTAACATGATCTTTGGGAGGTTTTTATGCAACTAAATCGGTTAGTGAATTTTCATAAAACAATAGGTGATAAAACAAGAATTAGGATTATTTCGTTATTAAAAGAAGGACCATTACACGGTCAGGCACTCGCAGGTAAGCTAGGACTTACCCCACCAACAATCTCTCATCATATTGCTAAACTACGTGATATTGATATTATTTATCAAAGACGCAACAAAAACACTATCTACTTTCACTTGAATGAAAAGAAACTTGAGATAATGGCTCAAGCTATTCTAAAAATAGGGGTTGAAGATGAGATGAAGCCATATCGATACGAAGAAGAGGAAAAATACAAAGTTCTAACAAACTTTATTCAACATGATGGCAGACTAAAAAATCTTCCGGCACAGCACAAAAAAAGGCTTATTATTTTAGAGCATTTAGTAACTAGATTAGAAATGGGAAAGACTTATAGCGAAAAAGAAATAAATGAATACATTAAGCAGTACCATGAAGACTATGCAACTATTAGGCGTGAATTTGTAATGTATCAGTTTATGTTTAGGCAGGATGGACAATATGAATTAAATCCAAAAGAGATGTGGCTGATATAATCGGCTTTTCTTTTTGGAAACTAATTAGATAAGTATAAAATTAGATTAGACCTAACAGAATTCGGTTGTTATTAAAGTCTTGTTATATACGTTTCACTAATGAAGATTCACTTCGGTATTTTTTGGCTAGCTAATTAGATGATCATGAAATTAGTTGTCGTGGAAAGGAGTTGAGTTGTTGTCAATAGTAAAGACTTGGAGACAAGAAACAAATTACCAGAGTCTTTTTTGGGCTGGGATTATAAGCGGAATCGGAAATCGAATTAGCCAAGTGGTAGTATTGGCTTTGCTTTACCAATTAACTGGGTCAGGAATGGCCATTGGGATGGTTCTTGCCATTCGTATGTTACCATTTCTTCTCCTTGCCCCATTAGGAGGTATACTTGCAGATAGGTTCTCCAGAAAAAAATTGTTGATCATAATTGATTTAGTACGAATTCCAATGGTACTGTCACTTTTACTCGTTCAAGAACAAAGTGATTTATGGATTATCTATGTTAGTACATTTTTACTTGCGAGTGGAGAAGCTTTATATGCTCCGACAAGAATGTCCTCGATTCCAGTACTCGTCAAACAAGAGCGACTAATTGACGTAAATTCAATGGAGCAAGCAATGGTAGGTATGGTTTTAGTAATAGGAGCAAGTGTAGGTGGTTTCATTTCACATTATCTAGGGGTGTCTACTCCGTTTATTTTAAATGGAGTTACGTTCTTACTATCGGCCATGATCTTATATAAAATAAAGTTTCCAGTTATGGAGAGATATCTTAAAAAGAAAAAAGATTCTACTATGAACTCAAGGAACTTATTATGGGGATCTTCTGCACTTAGCACTTTCTTTTTCATTGCTATAACAATGCCTCTAGCAAATGGAATAGATAATGTACTAATAAGTGTTTATGCACTCGAAGTATTTGAAATGGGAGAAATAGGGGTAGGGTTTATGTATGCATCTCTTGGACTTGGATTTATAATAAGCTCGTTGTTTTCTAATTTACTAAAACGTGGCTTATTAATTCTCATTGTTCTTTTTATTGCGTTAGAAGGTATCGGACATATGTTATTAAGTATTGTTCCAACCTTTCTCATAGCTTTAATCGTTCTCATGTTTATTACGTTTGTAGGTGGGATTAGTAATATATGTATCGATACAGTAATGATGAAGGTTATTCCTAATTCCAAACGAGGAACATTTTTCGGATTAATGCAAGCGATTTCAAATACTGCACTTGGACTATCAATGGCATCGGCAGGTTTTTTATTAGAAGTGTATAGTCCCAGAGAGTTAAGTTTCATCGTTGGGTTTGCCTATATTGGTTTTACTTTGTTTTACTCAGTTCTATTTTCAAGATTAAATCTTGTATTTGAAAAAAGAGAGTTGTTGAAGAGAGTTATGTGAAAAATTACTCTTAAGACAAGGTTAAGTCGTTGTCCTTTTTGACAACCCTTACGCTATCAAGCATTTCTTGTAATGAGGAATGCTTTTTTCTTTGTCAGAAATTCAATGGATATTAACATAACAGTAATAAAATAACGATAAATGATAATCATTTATTGCAAAACGATAAGAATGTATTATAATTAAGTTTATCTAAAATATGCGAGGTGCTTTCATGAAACAAGGTACAACATTCTTTTTAAAGGTAGCTGTTTTTCTTATAGGAGCTACAGTCCTTTCTTTAGGTATATTTGGCTTACCTTGGCTTGTTAATAATCCAATAAATCCGGATTATGCCCATATCCTCTATCCGATACTACTCATTATGTATGCAACAGCGATTCCATATTTCATTGCGTTGTATCAGGCGTTTCGACTATTGAGCTATATTGATAAGAATATAGCATTTTCTGAAATTTCTATAACCTCTTTAAAAATGATAAAATACTGCGCGGTCGCAATAGGTATCCTTTATATGGTCAGCATGCCGTTTTTCTATCTCGTCGCAGAGGTGGACGACGCCCCTGGTATCATCGCAATCGGATTAGTTATTATTTTTGCTTCATTGGTTATTGCAGTATTTGCAGCAGTTCTTCAGAAACTATTACAAGAAGCGATCAATATAAAATTAGAGAATGATTTAACGGTTTGAGGTGGATCTCATGGCAATTGTAATCAATATTGATGTGATGTTAGCTAAACGGAAAATGAGTGTAACAGAACTTTCTGGGAAAGTTGGAATCACGATGGCCAATCTTTCAATTCTGAAAAATGGAAAAGCAAAAGCCATTAGGTTTTCAACTTTAGAGGCTATATGTAAGGCGTTGGATTGTCAACCCGGAGATATTTTAGAATACAAAAGTGAAGACAATCTAGACTGATGGAAAACGACAACGACTTATTTTATAAAACAAAACTAGTAGTAATGTGGGTAAGTGATTTATCCAAGGGGGAATTAAAATCAAAGTTGTACTATTCGGCGTAGCATGTCAAATTGTATTTCTTTTGTACACTACGATTTTTGGATTTGTCAGACTTTTTATGTATTACAATTATAGTGTTTATTCAGTAGCTTTTTTTGAGTTGTTTTTAGGCATAACTAGTTTTATTTGCGGAGTATATGGCCTGATCAAAAAAATGAACTATAAAGTGTCATTGGGGGTAACTATTTTTGGTTCTCTAATTTGTTTGTGGTTTATCGTTCTTTACTTATTACCGGAAGCTGGCATACCGCCCGCAATTCCATGGTTTTACTAAAATTTGGTAGGGGATAATACCGTAATGATTAATGATCTTACTTAAAAATTTAATTCTTATAAATAAGTAACTATTTTGGAGGTCCAAAATTGATTTTTTTCGATATAGATTGTACATTGCTTAATCATGAGCAAGCAGAGGAACTGGGAGCTATTGAGTTCTTGAAAAACAATTGGGAAGAGTTTAATTATACCTTTCATGCCAATGAGTTTATAACATTATGGAATAACTTATCTAAAAAGTACTTTGAAAAATATCTAGCTAAAGAACTTTCTTTTCTAGAGCAAAGGAGAATGAGAATGAAAGATTTGCTTGGTAGTCATTTAAGTAATGATCAAGCAGATAAAAAATTCAATGAGTACGTAAAGTATTATAAAAAAAATTGGAGTGTATACGAAGATGTTATCCCGTGCTTAGAGAAACTAAAGAAACAAGGGTTTCAACTAGGGATTATAACAAATGGTGATAATGATCAACAAATAGAAAAGCTTAAAACTATAAATATACATAACTATTTTGATTGTATTGTTACCTCAAGTAAAGTTGGTGCATCTAAGCCTAATTCAAGGATCTTTTTAGAAGCGTGTAATCAAGCGATTGTGAAAGTGGAGAATGTTACTATATAGGAGATAGGTTAGAAACTGACGCAATTGGTAGTACAAATGCAGGAATGAGAGGTATTTGGTTAAATCGAAAGGATAAAATGACACATCCGGATGTACGAGTTATACATGGCCTTAATGAGTTGGAAGCCATTATAAGTAAAAACAAAAAGGGGGAAATACTATGACAAATAAAAATAAGGAATTGTCAGTAGAACAACGTGAAGAATTACTCACATCATTGAAAGTTCGTTTTGAGAAAAATATAGATCGCCATCTTGGGATTGAATGGTCTAAAGTTCTAGCAAAGCTCGAGTCTAATAAAGAAAAACTATGGTCGCTTAATGAGATGGAAAGAACAGGCGGTGAACCAGATGTTGTTGGTCATGAGGAAGAAGAGGGCGAATACATTTTTTATGACTGCTCAAAGGAAAGTCCAAAAGGTCGGAGAAGTGTGTGTTACGACCGTGAAGCACTCGAGTCTAGAAAAAAACACAAACCAGAAAATAACGCGATTGATATGGCCGATGCCATGGGCATTGAGCTTTTAACGGAAGAACAATACCGAGAGTTGCAGAAAATTGGAATTTTCGATACGAAAACATCGAGCTGGGTAAAAACACCAGATACTATTAGAAAGCACGGCGGAGCTATCTTTTGCGATCGTCGTTACGACACTGTCTTTATGTATCATAATGGGGCGGAATCCTATTATGCTGCCAGGGGGTTCCGTGGCTCGTTAAGGGTCTAAATGTTTCTCAAGTGAAAACACACACTACTAAAACTAGAATGAACGTCAGGCCATAAAACCGCATTGGTTAAAGATACAATGCGGTTTTCGTGTTAATCTTTAATGACCAATCCAAGCAAAGTGGCAAACTGTAGTGCTTGATGGCTAGAAACTTTACATCCTTTCAGGTCGACCAAAGACACAGTGAGTGTTTCAAAACGAGAAGAGCTAATGTCGATTCCTTTTAAAGAAGTTTGCTCAAAATTTGCTTTGTTCAAATTACATAAGTCGAATTGGACCTTTTTCCATTTGCATTCGTAAAAATCGGCATTGATGAGTGAGGTGTCTTGAAAGATTACTTTCTCGAATTTGGAATGCCCAAATGAGGCCATGTCTAACAATGATTGTTCAAAACGGACATTACCAAAACGGGACTCTGTAAAGTCTACACCTATCAATTTGCAATTTTTAAAATGGACTCGATGAATAGACGACTGACTCAAATTGGCATTAGACAAATCACAGTTTTCAAAATACACATCGGTCAGATCAATTCGAGCGAAATGGCTCTGATTGAGATGGCAATTTTTTAAAACCATGTTAGATAACCGAACTTTCTCCAGTGTTTCGTGGCTAAAATCAGAATCAATGACTTCACACAATTCTAGCTCAGGATCTTCTTCGTAAAGAATATCCTTGAATGGTCTTGTATGTAAATCCTTTAGTAGTTTAGGTGCGTCTATTTTCATTCTAATCCCTCTTTTCTATTCATCCTATATTCGCAACTTTCTTGATTAGTGGAGTATCTATATACAACTATATGAAATGGATGGTCTCAAATAAAGACTATTCTTTTTATTAGTTTTGTGTGCAAAGAGAGAAAGCATAAGTGAAGGAAAGCGATTATTCAATAATGTATAATAGAAGAACTGGGTATAAGATGCATTATTATCCTAAAAATGATAGTGGATGAAACGAAATTATGGGAGGAATGTCTTTTTTTATAGTGATCAACAATCAATGGAGGAGAAAAAATGGATGAACGTGATTGGCTTATCTTAAAAGTTCTCTATGAGAAAAAGAACATTACAAAGACAGCTCAAAGTCTCTATATCTCACAACCTTCCTTAACGAAAAGAATTCAGCAAATCGAAAATGTGTTTCAAGTAGCTATAATCAACCGAGGTACAAAGGGAATTCAGTTTACTCCACAAGGGGAGTATTTGGCTAAAAGTGCTGAAGACATGTTAACTAACCTTCAACAGATGAAGGAAATGGTTCTAAATATGGAACAAGATGTAAGAGGTACTTTACGATTAGGGGTATCCAATTACATCGCAAGGTATAAGCTTCCTCGTTTGTTAAAACTGTTTAAAGACCAGTTTCCAAACGTGAATTACAAAGTTACAACAGGATGGAGTCACGATATTGTGAATATGGTCTATCATCGTGATGTTCATATCGGGATTATCCGCGGCGACTATCAGTGGGCTGATTCCAAATGGCTTCTTTTTGAAGAAAACATTAGTGTCGCTTCAAAAGAACCATTTACACTAGACGACCTACCTGATATGCCAAGAATTAATTATGAAACAGATTCGCTACTAAAGACAATTATAGATCAGTGGTGGAATCGCACCTTTTCACAGTCTCCTTTGATCGGAATGGAAGTGGATAAAGGAATAACTTGTAAAGAAATGGTGATTAATGGTCTTGGTTACGGAATACTGCCTAGCGCGTTAATTGAGGAACATCCAGACTTACATAGCATTACGCTAAAAGATGAACTAGGAGATCCGCTTATAAGAAAAACATGGATGTTTTATCATGAAGATACTACTGAAATAAATATGGTCAGAGAGTTTGTTCAGTTCGTTGAAAAAGTAAACTTTAACCATGTTGATTAAGGAAGATATAGAAGAGGACACCTTTACAGTATAAAGACAATACTTCCATTCATGTTAGGTTTGTTACAATTGGTACTAACCATCCTTTTTGTAACAAACCTTTTTCTATTCATTTTTTGAATAGATCCTCATAACCAAAATGAATTTTACGAAGGCTTAGTTATTTAATAAGCTTAGACGGAAGGGGTGGTTGTGTATGGAAGTATTTTTATTAATTGTAGTGAATGTGATGGTGCCTATTTTTTCTTTAATCGCAATTGGAGCCTTTTTACATCGAACATTTACGTTTGATATGAGCACACTTTCAAAGTTAAATACGTTTCTATTGATTCCAGCTGTGTGTTTTGTCAATGTGTATCAAAGTCAAATGGCCGGAGATACTTTTTCACTAATTATTGGTTTTCTCGTTTTGCAAAATATTAGTTTAATTGTAATTAGTTCGCTAGTTGCAAAGATAGCAAGGTTTGATAACCGCTTGTCAGCGACATTTAAGAATAGTGTTGTTCTTAGTAATAATGGCAACTTTGGCTTACCTGTTAGTCAGCTCGTCTTTTTGCATCATCCAATCGGAGTAACCGTTCAGATAGTTGTTCTTATTTTTCAAAACTTACTTACGTTTACCTATGGTTTATTTAATTCTGTTTCAGTTGAGAAGAAAGGTTCTCAAGCGTTGTTATTGTTTTTGAAGAATCCTGTTATTTATGCGTTAGTGCTAGCTCTTGCACTGAAAGCTCTTTTCGTTCCGATTCCACATTATCTCTGGACCCCAATCGAAACGATAGCCAGTGCCTTTATGGCCATTGCACTTGTGACACTTGGTGCTCAAAGTGCGTTTATCAAGCTTTACCGTTTTTCTAAGCCATTAATTCTAAGCTTAATTGGTCGTTTGATTCTGTCACCTTGTATTGGTCTTATTGTTATTCTACTTTTGAATTTGGATGGAACGATTGCACAGGCATTATTTATTGCGAGTGCTTTTCCTACGTCAAGAAATAGTTCAATATTTGCATTAGAGTATGGAAATCATCCCGAATATGCCGCGCAAACCGTTTTGGTATCAACGGTATTTAGTATGTTGACGGTAACAGGTGTCGTCTATTTGGCACAAATTTTATTTTCGTAAATAAGGTGTTAGATATGATTAGAAAAAGTGGTTTATCGTTTTCGCACACTGTTCAAATAAAACTGGTAACAATCAATGGTAAATCCTTCCTGATAAACACTGATTTATGTTATCGTTTAGTAGAGTATCACTAGGAGGGAAGAACATGTTAATTCAAATCTGGCTTTTTGTAATAGCGACAGTTGTTGCTGTCATCGGTATTGTATTTCAGTTTAAAAGACTTATGGCTGACGTCAGTTCTAAACTTGATAACCGAGAAGAAGTTACGACTCAAAGTATTCAAAAGGAAAATAGTCGTTTTTTTATAAGAGTGGTTATGGTGGAAACCATCCCTATCATCTTAGTTGTAATTGGGTTTATCATGATGGAATCGATACAAGGAACACTTGTACTTTGGGACGTATTGCCTGCACTTGTCATTGTGGTTATCACATTTATAGCTGGAATGATAAATCTTGTTATTGCGCGTAATCATGCTTTAGCAGGCCGTGATGTCACTGTTCAAACCCAAGCAGCTGTGACAACTATGACTTTTGTTGGAGTAAGTTTAATCGCGGCTCTTCCAATCATTTCTATAGTTGCAATGTTCACGTTAATTGCATAATGCGGACGTTACATAATTCAAAGGGCCTTACTCTAAAAAGGAGTAAGGTCCTTTTACTTTCAAAGAGGGAGGGAGAACCAGATGTCCACGGTAATCCATAATGGAAACGTGTAAAAGAGTTACAATGCTAGAATTGTGAATACATTCATGTAACAGTAACGCGAAAAAATTTTAAAAAAGAGGGAACTTTTTCATTCATTTAAAACTCTAATTAAGGAGTTGTGGAAGGAGAGGGAGACATTTGTGGGAAATCACGATCTAATTACGTGCATAAAAAAGAAAGATCTCGAAGCACTGATTAACTGGATAGACGAAAAGAAAAGTAAGTATTATAAAATTGGCTGGGCCTACCTTCGTAGCCACCATGATATAGAAGATGTATTTCAAAATACGATTCTAAAAGTTTATGAAAATATTCACCAGCTAAAAAAACCACAGTATTTTGAAACATGGGTAACTACTATCTTTATTAATGAATGCAAAAGTATTCATCGAAAAACGAAGAAAGTAGTATTTGAATCGAAAGAGCCTGTTGAGGACATGAGCCAAGATAAAACAAGAATTGAATTACTTGATGGTGTTGAAAAATTAGAAGAACAGTATAAAGAAGTTATTATTTTAAAGTACATAAGTGATATTTCTCAAGAAGAGATAGCAGCCCTTCTTCACATACCCATTGGAACGGTTAAGTCGCGGTTGTTTAGAGGACTAAAATTGCTAAGAATAGAACTGCAGAGAGGAGAGTTGTAATGAGCTGTAAATATTGTGAAGATCGGTTAATCGATTATATTGATAATAGACTCGAACCGGAAGAATTAGAAAAAATGGAACAACATTTAAATGAAAACAATGAATGTAAAAATGAGTACATCTCCATCTCGCAAGTAACATCCTCCTTAAAAAGCGATAGCGAACAGATTAAAGTACCTTCAGATTTAATGGCAGAGGTTCGTAATAAAATAAACATACCGAACAAACGGAAGCGAACCCTATTTTACCGGCGAGGCACTTGGGTAGCTGCTATTCTATTTAGTTTTTTATTTGTTAGCACAGCTGTCGCAACGAATGGTTTCAATGATGTTCTAGATTGGTGGAAACACGTTACCGAAGAACAGCAACAAAGAGTCGATCAAAATATTGAGCATGGACTAGGAGAACGAGTGAATTTAGAAGCAATAAGTAACGATATTAAAGTAACGATTACTGATGTTATAGCCGATGATCTCCAAACACATATTTATTATGAAATTGAAGATTTATCAGGTCATCAACATTATATGGTGGATTTTCACCACACTGGAACAAAAATAAGAAGCACAAATGAAAATTGGTCAGAGGATTATGATCATGACAACGGGTTAAGAAGTCATATGCGACTCTTTTCAGATCAAGAAAATGTTGTTAAAGGAAGACTTGGACTTTCTCCATTGGCTACGGAAGAAGGAACCATTTCTTTACAACTAAGCGAACTAGAAAAAGTTCCTTCTCTTTTTGAACAAGATGAAAATTACGAAACGACCCCTATTGAAGAAAGGGAGTTATTTTCAGGGCATTGGACATTTGATATACCAGTAAAGAAACATCCAGCGATAGTAAAAGATTTAAACATAGAAACTGAAATAAATGGAAACTCTGTAACATTTTCAAAATTAACAATTGCACCAACCGTGACAACTTTACGTTATGAATTTTGGAATAGAGACATAGATGAACAAATCATTCAATACCTTATTTCAGGTCTTGAGGCTGGTAGTCAACTATATGAACGAGATGATTTTGCTGTTGGAGGTGGTGGAGGTTCGTCATATGGGAATCAATACTTTGATATAGGTTTTGAATCAATGTATTTTACCCAGCCAGACAACATTCAGGTGCTAATTGATGGGTTGGTTGTAGAGATAAGTGAAAAGAAACAGTTTGAATACAATTTCGAACAACCAGAGACATTTGAATACTTAGGTACAACTATTTCAATAGAGGATATTACGCTCGGGAACCCAACAACCTTTACTCTCAAAGAGGAGTTTCATCCAAATAGGAAGTATGAAACGTTATCTATATCATACCTCAGTGATAACAATCAAGCAGGATTCGGAACGTCTAGCACTGTGACTGGTTTATTCATGGATGCGTCTGGAAACGTATATGATATTGAAGAGTATTTCTTTAGAATGAAGGAATTCGATCAACCGAGGTTTTTTACAAAGGAAAACTCAGTTACTTTTTACGGTGATAATGATGTTGAAATGGTAAAGCCATCAGGATTTGAAATAAGCGGATATACAAAAACTATGTTTTTTGATCAAAAGGTAGAGATTGATTTGAGATAGAGTGTGAAGGGAGGAGGGGAACATCTTTTGGTGTTCTCCTTTTTTATACTAGGTAGGCGGAATGGAAAATGCAAGAATTCTACCATTAACGTATGTATTAAACCTGCAAGGAAAAACTACAAAAAATACATTTGGAGGGAAAATGTGAAACAATCCATTTTTGCTATTGTAATTTCCTTTTTTGCCGTTTTTTCTTGGAATACTTTTAGTGTGGCTCAATTAACCGATTCACTACCAACTGAGGATACGAAAGAATTGATGGTTCAAGATATGTTAATGCTTCTGTTAGGAGAAGAAATAGACAAAGCAGTGAGTAACTTTTACAATGAGTATGTAACAGAATCACCATTGGTTTATCCATATCAAATTGATATTGTAGATGTAAAAAGAGTTCATGGGTTTCGTTCCTTTCATTTTTATATTACATTAGAGGCTACACCAGTTGTTGGACCCCATATATCAGTCGGAAAAGATAGGTTGACGTTTGAAATTGCTCCGACATTATCTGGACAAGTTAAGCTAAGGAAATATGAACATCTTGAAACTCATGAGTTACCGCCAAACTGGAAACACATAATGAAACAAAATGCATAAACCAAGATTACTTGAATATTTGGAGGGGAAAATGCCTGATCACTCAACTGTCTATACGAAACAAACAGAATTATATGACCAAATGATTTCAAAACAGCCGAGCTTACTGAAAGTCATCGAGGAGATAACACCTTTAAATGACTTAGATGTTATTGATATGGGAGCTGGTTCGGGAAGATTAACAACCATTCTAGCTCCACATGTTAACTCAATTCTTGCATTAGACTCTTCTGCTGAAATGTTAGATCTACTAGATGAAAAATTGAAGGATCAAAACAGTCTGAACGTTGAAACACAAGTTGCTGACCATCGGAATTTACAAGCAGAAAATGAAAGTGCAGACTTAGTTGTAGCAGGGTGGACAATTTGTTACCTGGCTAGCACAAATGTAGAAAATAATGTACATAATATCAATGAAATTATGAAAGAAATCATGCGCGTACTACGGACGAAAGGAACCGTTATAATCTTTGAAACATTGGGAACTGGTTGTGAAACACCCAATCCACCTGAATTTTTAAAACAATATTACTCATTACTTGAAAATAAATATGGCTTTTCTCATAAGTGGATACGCACAGACTATCAATTTGAAAGTTTGCGTGAAGCCGATAAGTTAACGAGATTCTTCTTTGGTGACGACATTGTAGATAAAGTGGTAAAAGAAAACTTACTAACACTTCCTGAATGTGCGGGTGTTTGGTGGTTGAAAAAGGAAAATAATGAAAGCTAATAATACAATTGAATACAATAAAGTATTTTATTTTGAATCATGCACGATAGGGAGAGGGTATTTAATGAAAAGATGGCATATTTTTTTACTGAGTTGGGTTATGGCAGGCATCATAGGTGTATTAGGAGCATTCATAGCTCTTAATCTTGAAACATTAACCACCGTTCATTTAATTCTATTGATGATTGTAATGGGAGTTGGGGTTGGGGGAGGACTGAAGTTAATATTAAATAAGTTAAATAACTAAATTGCAAAGATGGATCCTATACAATCGCTTATCAAACAGAGCATTTTATTGAAGACGAAACACTGAATTTCACCTCGTCTTTTATTGATGAGTTGCCATTTTAGAAACTAGCTCAATCGTTGAAGATACATAATTAAATGTGAACAAACAAATAGGCTCGAATAATACTTGCGCAGAATAAACATTTGTGTTAAACTAAGGTTACAACAGCTGAGATAACGTTCAGGTAATCGCTGCATCTTTGATGTAGAGGAAAGTCCATGCTCGCACGATCTGAGACGATCGTAGTGTTCGTGCCTAGCTAATTCATAAGCTAGGGCAATCTGGTAGTAACTGGATTGACGGCGGGAGAAACCACCTAAGGCTAAAAGCTATGGTCGAGTATCCCTGAAAGTGCCACAGTGACGAAGCTCTTTTGGAAACAGAAGAGGTGGAACGCGGTAAACCCCACGAGCGAGAAACCCAAATTTGGTAGGGGAATGATCTCGAAGGAATCAAACGGAGAGATTGACAGGTAGTACAAAGCTATCTGTAGATAGATGATTACCACCGGAGTACGAGGATGAAACCGCTTGCAGTACAAAGGTACAAAACATGGCTTATCGAACGTTATACAGACAGTTGTACATACAACTCCAATTATTTGCTGCAGTGTTCGCTACTATTTCTAAAAGAAAAGGGAGCTCGCTTTATTGCTTTGAGTGATGAACTTACTTAGGCTATGCGGCATTGCGGCCTACATAAACATTTCGTCAAAAAGGACGAAGTGTTTTTTTGTTTTCTATGAAAAATTGTTCTAGATAAATTGACATTCAAAAACGGATATGTAAAATAAAAGTTAGAGTTAGCACTCGGACGTTTAGAGTGCTAAAACTTCAAAAATTACTCTAGTTATACGAAAGGAGAACAACCAATGACTAAAAAGCAATTTAAAGCAGAGTCAAAAAGACTGTTAGAAATGATGATTAATTCTATTTATACTCAAAAAGAAATATTTTTAAGAGAGCTAATCTCTAATGCTAGTGATGCAATCGATAAGATGTATTACAAAGCGTTAACAGATGATTCAATTGATTTTAACCAGAGTGATTATTACATAAAAGTGAAAGCAGATAAAGATAGCCGTACACTGACTATAGTAGATACAGGTATTGGTATGACCAAAGATGAATTAGAAACAAATCTTGGAACGATTGCCAAAAGTGGATCACTTGCCTTTAAAAAGGAAAATGAGATTAAAGATGGACATGATATTATTGGGCAATTCGGTGTTGGTTTTTATTCAGCCTTCATGGTTGCTGATGCGGTTACTGTTACAAGCAGAGCGGTTGGAAGTGAAGAAGCATACAAATGGGAGTCTGATGGCGCTGAAGGTTACACCATTGAACAAGCTGAGAAAGCTACATTTGGTACAGAAATCGTCATTACAGTGAAAGAAAACACAGAAGATGAGAATTATGATGAGTACTTAGAAGAATACAGATTAAAAGCCATTATTAAAAAATACTCTGATTTTATCCGCTACCCAATCAAAATGGACGTTATTCAGAAAAACCTTAAAGAAGGAAGCGATAACGAGTGGGATGAATTTACGGAAGAGCAAACAATCAACAGCATGGTTCCCATTTGGAGAAAGAATAAAAACGAATTAACAGAAGAAGATTACGAGAACTTTTATCAGGAAAAACATTATGGCTTCGATAAGCCGTTAAAACATATTCATATAAGTGTTGATGGAGCGGTACGTTACAATGCCATTTTGTACATTCCTGAAAGTATTCCTTTTGATTATTATTCAAAAGAATTTGAAAAAGGGTTAGAGCTTTATTCTAACGGTGTGTTAATTATGGATAAATGCTCTGATTTATTACCTGACCATTTTAGTTTCGTAAAAGGAATGGTTGATTCGGAAGATCTTTCTTTAAATATTTCGCGTGAAATTTTGCAACATGATCGTCAGTTGAAATTGATTGCAAAAAATATTAAGAGTAAGATTAAAAGCCAATTAGTAAGCCTTTTAAAAGAAGAACGTGATAAGTATGAGAAATTTTACAAGTCTTTCGGAAGGCAGCTAAAATATGGTGTTTACACTGACTTTAGTAGCAAGGATGATTTGCAGGATCTACTTATGTTCTATTCTTCAAAAGAAAAGAAAATGGTTACGCTAGCTGAATATGTATCAAGAATGCCAGAAGATCAAAAATATATTTACTATGCAGCGGGTGAATCCCAAGAACGAATCGAAAAATTACCGCAACTTGAATTAGTAACCGATAAAGGCTATGAAGTGTTGTATTTTACTGAGGATGTGGATGAATTTGCGATTCGAATGATACCATCTTACAAAGAAAAGGAATTTAAATCTGTATCAAGTGGGGATTTAGGTATTGAATCTGAGGATCATTCTGATTCAGCAAAGACTGATGAAAATGAGCATAAAGAATTGTTTGATTCAATGAAACAACTATTATCAGGGAAGGTGAAGGATGTTCGAGTATCCAAACGGTTGAAGACTCATCCTGTTTGCTTATCAACGGATGGAGAGGTTTCAATTGAAATGGAAAAAATTCTTCAATCCATGCCAGATAATCAAAATATCAAAGCAGATAAAATATTAGAAATCAACTTAAATCACGACGTATTCCAATCATTAAAGCATGCCTTTGAGAGTGATCAAGAAAAATTACGTCTATATACAAATTTACTGTATAACCAAGCACTCCTAATTGAAGGATTACCGATTCAAGACCCCGTTGAATTTACAAATGATGTTTGTAAAATTATGGTTTGATCAAATAAACAAATCCCTAGTCTCTGTAGATTAGGGATTTTGTGTATTTTATTACCATTTATCTAGTAAACATATAAAGAGTATGAGATAGTTTACATATACTACGCTAAAAAATACGATTAAATCTTAGGAAGGTGAAATACATGAACAGGATCGTAACGGCAGAATGGCTACATAGTGAATTGGAGAAACAGAGTGCTGCTTATGTTATCGTAGACACACGTTTTCAATTAGGTAATCCAGATGTAGGTAGAGTTTCTTACTTGGAAGGACATCTACCAGGCGCCATCTATGTTGATCTTGAAAAAGACCTATCATCAGCTGTTTCTAAGCATGGCGGTCGTCATCCACTTCCAAACATAGATACGTTAATAGCTAAGTTTGAAAAATGGGGTATAGGAAATGAATCAAAGCTGATCGTCTATGACGATCAAGGTGGCATGTTCGCATCGCGTTTTTGGTGGTTATGTCATTATCTAGGACATGACGATGTTGCCATTTTAGACGGAGGTTATTCGAGCTGGTTAGAAAAAGGGTACGATGTTATTACTGAAATACCCGTTCCCTCACAAAAGACGTTCTCGTTACAGGTGAATGATAATGAAGTATTAGCAGATGCTGCGTATGTAAAAGAAAGGTTGCATAATACAGAAACGGTTTTGCTAGATTCCAGGGAGCTCGCTAGATATTTAGGCAAGGAAGAGCCAATCGATCCAATAGCTGGACATATTCCGGGAGCTGTTCATTATTTTTGGAAAGATGTACTAGATGACAAAGGAAACTGGAAACGTAAAGAAGAACTAAAGAAGCATTTTGCTAATATTCCTCAAACAAAAGAAGTCATTGTGTACTGCGGGTCTGGTGTATCGGCTTGCCCCAATATTTTAGCTTTAAAAGAAGCGGGCTTTTCAAATGTAAAACTTTACAGTGGGAGCTGGAGTGATTGGATTACTTATGAAGATTATCCAATCGAGTGAAAACACATTAGATGAGTTTGTCGTTCGAAAAGGTGATTGCTTGAAGCAGCGATTCTATTTCCTTTATAATAGAGGAAATACATATGTGGAGGTAAATGATGTCAAAAGAGAGTTCATTCGATATTGTATCAAAAATTGATATGTCTGAAGTAACCAATGCGGTGACGATGGCTACGAAAGAAATTCAAAATCGCTATGATTTTAAGGGAAGCAAGAGTAGCATCGCACTTGAAAATGAAGAATTAGTATTAGTATCAGATGACGAATATAAGTTAGAACAACTAAAAGATGTGCTTATCACTAAATTAATTAAACGAGAAGTCTCAATTAAAAATTTAGATTATGGAAAAATAGAAGGAGCATCAGGAGGAACCGTTCGTCAACGAGCTAAATTAATTCAAGGAATTGATAAAGAACAAGCGAAGAAAATCAACACGATCATTAAAAATAGTGGTGTGAAAGTAAAAAGCCAAATTCAAGATGATCAAATTCGCGTAACAGGAAAAAAACGTGATGATTTACAAGCCATAATTGCAGCCATTAGAGGTGCGGATTTATCAATTGATGTCCAGTTTATTAATTATCGTTAGTTGTAGAGCAGGCACCTCTCATTATGTATGATGAGAGGTGCCTGTTTTTTGTTGTTTCCTCATATATAGCACATGGATAAATATTCTAGTACGAACAGTCACATAATAGAGACAAGTCCATTTTGGAGGTACAGAGATGAAACAATCCATTTTAAAGATGATATGGCTTTTAGTATTAGTAAGCTCTGTTCATTTGTACTATTCTGTAGATGTTCAGGCTAAGCCAGATGAAGAGAAGCAGATTGAAGAATTTATTAAAGGCAACAATTATTTACCAGCGAAAAAAGCGATCACAATGTTCGAACAGCAACATGATAGGACCGTTAGTCTTCCAAAAAGACTACCGTTTCGACCAAGTCACAAATTTGGTCAGATCACCAATGAAGGGGACCTTAGGCTGCATTACTTACGCGTTTTTAATAAACCACATCAAGATTTTATTTTCTCCATTATGTCACCTGAAAGCAAGATTGACAAACATATCACACCGGAAGATAAAGTCATTACATTAAGAGACGGAACCAAAGCTTACTATCAAAATGCTAATGACTTAAATACATTAATCTTTAAGAAAAAAGGATGGGGATATATCTTTAGTGGCAATTTAAAACAGTCTAAAGATTTTGGATTAGAAGGATTAATAGAAATTGCAGAATCTATCTAAAAAATCATGAAAAGAACCTGATCAAATTCATCAGGTTCTTTTCATTACTTTACTTCTTCACAAGTAAGTGTTTCGACTAGATTAGTCGCTAGAGAATGATACACACTAGCTAATTGCTCATCTTGCGTCAATAAAACAGAAGGTTCTCCATCAGCTTGTGGATGAACAAGTGGGATAGAGGCAAGGAGATTTGTATCTAAATTGGAGGCTAATGTTTCGCCACCGCCCTTTCCAAATAGGTGATATACTTCCTCTGAATTGGGAGGTGAGAAGTAAGACATATTTTCAATCACACCTAAGATGGTATGATTCGTTTGTTTTGCCATCATTCCGGCACGTTCTGCTACATGTACAGCATTCGGATGAGGAGTCGTAACAATAATTTCTTGACACTTTGGAAGTTTGTGATGTAAATCAAGTGCAATATCGCCGGTTCCAGGTGGGAGATCTAAGATGACGAAATCTTGTTTGCCCCAAATGACATCATCAAAAAAATGATCAATCATTTTCCCAAGCATTGGACCACGCCACACAACTGGATCATTTCCTTTTAATAAAAATCCCATTGACATGACCGTAATATTCTCATGTCCAACAGGGATAATCTTGTTATTCATTGTTTTTGGTTTTGACTCAATGTTTAATATTTTCGGCACGCTATATCCATATATATCTAAATCAATTAGAGCTACTTTTTTACCGATATCGGCTAATGCTAAAGCGAGGTTTACTGCTACCGTTGATTTTCCAACCCCGCCTTTTCCGCTCGTTATGGCAATGACATTTCCGTTTAACAATTTAATCACTCCTTTATATATAGAATATCGAATAAATGACAATTAGACTGTGATGATGATCACTTTCTCTCTTGCTTTTAAAAATAAAAAAAGGGTTCTCCCGTTTGGGAACCCTTAGTTATATTTACATTCTGCAAATCTCAAGTGGGCAATTCTCACAATGGCAAATATCTTTTAATGCATCTATATCATAGATATAGAGAAATCCTTTTTCCTGTCCCAAAATTTCTTTTCCGCGTAAGTCTGATAACATGCGGTTGACACTTTCTCTAGTTGCCCCGATGTATTCGCCTAATTCACCGTTTTTTACTTTCTTTGTAATGCGGATTCCGTTATCGTGCTTCTCGCCATATGAATTAGCCATACGGATAAGTGTCGAGCAAAGAGCACCAAGTTTTCCGTGAAATGTTAAATCTCTAAGCTTTGATTGTGTAATTTGGTTCAATAAAGACGTCCATTTCAAAAATTCTACAGCAATCTCTCCATGTTGCCATAAGAGAATCTCTAAGTCTTTTTGTTGAATCACACCAATCACACAATCCGTTAACGCCATAGCATTGTAGCTATAATTTATATTCATGAAACTACTCAGTTCCCCAAAGAGATCTCCTTTGTCAAACATATTGAGAATATATTCTTTGCCATCTGAAGTACCTTTTATTAGTTTTACATTTCCTTCTTTTATATAAAATAGCTTATCTGCTGTATCGCCTTCCCAAAATAAATAAGTACCGGCCTCAACATGTTGCTCATACATAATTTCTGTTAATGCTGTTAATGTTTTATCTGAAAGGTGAAATGTATTTTGATTTATGTTCCTGTCTAAAGTGATTGCTGTCATATAAAAACGCCTCCTAACAACTTGTAACTTCATTATAAAAGAAATCAAAAATGAAAAATGTGATAAAAATCACACTTTTATAAATTTGGGCGATTTATTATAAAAATGAAACTGTGACAGACTTAACAGTTTTAATGGACTGTTAGATTTATAGTGTAAGTACGAGGGGGTGAAGTAATGCAGCTTACTGGAGTTATATTAGACAGTGAAAGTTATAAAATAGATCAAGATCGACTTATTAGCTTACTTAAACTTGGTGAACAAACGATAATTGAAAGACAAGTGATGGAAATGAAGAAAATCTGTGATGAAGTGATTCTTGTCACAAATAACCCATTTGTATACTTACCGTTGTTTGGCAATAGCATTCGAATCATTACGGATTACTTTAAAGGAGCGGGAACATTAAGTGGAATGCATGCTGCCTTATCACTAGCAAAGAATCAATCGTTATGGCTTGTAACATCGGATATGCCATTGTTAAATTCAGAGGTCATTTTAGACATGTTAGAACTGAAAAATAAAACAGGGGTACAAGTGATCGCACCAGAATTTAATGGGAACTTACAATTATATCATGGTGTTTATGACCGGACATGTTTGAATGTTACAAAAGAATTAGTAGAAAAAGAAGAACAAGGCTTAATGAAAATTCTTGAAAAAGTTTCATTTAAGGTTCTGACTTTAGATCATGTACATGATCAAGTGAAGAAAAAAATTTTTTCTATGCGTATTCAAACGGAAGAAGACTACGAAAAAGTCGTACAAGACACAAAAGATCATGCCTATTAAATGAATATGATAAAAAGCGAGAGACCTCCATCCACAAAAAAGGTATCTCGTTTTTGCTTTTTTAGGAAACGAGTTCATCAAATGTTCACCGAGGATGAATCTGTTGTGATGAACATCACAGTTAAACATTGATAGAAAATCTACAATGAACCTATCAAACTAAGAGATGCAGTTAGGAGTGGCAAAATGAGCCAAATTGAAAAATCATTTTATTCAAAAGCAAGTATGTATTCTTTTGTTATTGTTATGGTACTTATTTTCTTAATGTGGATTGGTACAGGACAATTCTCTCATATTGATTTAATGTTGTTTGGTTATTTGATATCGTCCTTTGTGTTTGCAATTGGAATGACAATTCGCTTATGTGCGTGGGCTGTTAGACCAGCCACTCATCAAGTATTAAAAAGAAGCTTTGCGAATATGAAGAAGAAAAAAAGAGCGAAACGTAACTGGAAAGCTATTATAAAAACGGCTTTTGATAATATAATCCTTCAAAAATTCATTTTCAAGCGCGGAATTTATAGAGGGATTATGCATTGGCTGATTGCATGGGGCTGTATTGGTTCATTTGCGATTACATTTGGATTAACGTTCGGTTGGATGCACTTCAAGTTGGTGGACCCTGAAACGTATCAGATGGTTGTAATGGGAATTCCAACTATTACGATGGCAGCAAACGGAATATTTGCTGAACTGGTATACAACGGCTTAAACATTACTGCAATGATGGTGTTAATTGGTGTGACGATGGCACTTATTAGAAGATCACGAAATCAAGATGTAAAAGTCACTCAACGTGTTGAATTTGATTTGCTTCCATTATATATCCTACTTTGGGTGACGGTATCAGGGCTGCTTTTAACCGTATCATATAAGTTTCTCGGTGGATGGATGCACAATTATTTAGCGCTCATCCATCAAATTACAGTCGTTATATTTTTAGTGTATTTCCCATTTGGAAAGCTGTTTCATTTGCCAGTAAGACCATTAGCTACAGCTGTTCCTATGAACTATCAAGAAGTAGTCGGTGTTGATACAAGAGAGTGTACATCTTGTCAAACACCTTACAGCAACGACGATCAGATTGCTGATGTGAAAGAAATTCTTGGCGTACAAAGCTTTGACTTGCAGCTTGCAGACGGTACGTACTTAGCTGATTATTGCCCTAGCTGTCGCCGCAGAATTCGAGTAATGAAACAATTAAACATTCAATCAAACTTACCATCTCCGAATGGACCAATTCAGACCAATAATGGCATTCATATTCCTGGGTTCGGACAAAAACGAGATGATTCTTACTATGAGAAAACGGGGGACGAATAAATGAGTGATTTTCTAGTTAAAGACGGTGTGAAGAATTTACAAAAACCAGGTGAAAAATTAGTTACGACTCATTGCTGTTATTGCGGCATGCAATGCGGCATGCATATACGAGTAAATGAAAAATCTGGGAAGGTTGTGGGGGTTGAACCACGCTATGACTGGCCTGTTACACTTGGTAAAATGTGTCCAAAAGGCGTTACCGCATATCAAACGGTTAATCATAAAGAGCGCATCCTAAAACCTTTAATTAAGAAGAACGGACAATTTGTTGAGTCTAGCTGGGAAGAAGCGTATGACTTAATTGAAAAAAACTTCAAGAGACTTCAGAACGAACATGGAAAAGATGCTGTAGGAGTTTTTGGCGGAGTATCAATGACAAACGAAAAATGTTATTTAGTTGGTAAATATGCGCGTGTTGGACTTGGTACAAGATTTTTAGATTACAATGGCCGATTCTGTATGTCATCTGCTGCTGGAGGGTTAATGAAAACTCTTGGGGTAGACCGTGGATCAAGTTTGCCATTGCCAGAGTTTGAACACACAGATTGCTTGTTTATGGCTGGTTCGAACACAGCAGAGTGTCACCCTACCATGATTCAATGGTTGTGGAAGGCAAAAGACAAAGGAGCTAAATTAATTGTTGCCGATCCAAGGGAGACACCAACAGCGCGAGTGGCGGATGTTCATCTTGATTTAAAACCAGGTTCTGATTCAGCTTTGGCTAATGGGATTATGCACTTGTTAGTGGAAGAAGGCTATGTTGATGAAGAGTATGTGAACGAAAGATGTAACAATTACGAAGAACTTAAAGCAATGGTTAAAAAGTTTACACCTGAATATACAGAATCGATTACAGGAGTGGCAAAAGAAAAAATCATTAAAGCTGCTCACATATATGGAAGAGCTCCTAAATCGATTGTGACGTTCTGTCGTGGAATTGAGCAACAAAATAAAGGAGTAGACAATGTAACTCTTTATACGTCGATGGCGTTGCTTAGAGGACAAATCGGAAAATTTGCTTCAGGAGTTGCGACAATCACAGGACAAGGAAATGGGCAAGGTGGTCGTGAGCATGGGCAAAAAGCAGATGCTTTACCTGGATACCGTAAAATTGACAATCCTGAACATGTAAAGTATGTCGCTGGCGTATGGGGCATTAAACCAGAAGAAATGCCAAAAGCAGGGGTTTCGGCGTACGAAATGTTTGATGAAATACAAAATGAGAACATACGTGCAATGCATATTATGTGTAGCAATCCGGCTGTATCCGCACCAAATCTAGAACATATTTGGAACGGATTAAAAAAGCTAGAGTTTCTAGTTGTAAGTGACTTCTTCTTATCAGAAACAGCTGAATTCGCTGACGTTATCCTTCCAACAACAACTTGGGCAGAAGATGAAGGAACAACAACAAACTTAGAAGGCCGTGTTATTCGTGTTCGAAAAGTAACAGAGCCACTTGGAGAAGCAAAAACAGATTGGGAAATCATGTGTGGTATCGCAAAGAGAATGGGGAAAGAGAAATTCTTTAACTATGATAATCCAAGACAAATTTTCGAGGAATTACGGATTGCCTCAAAAGGCGGAAAAGCTGATTATCACGGAATTACGTGGGAACGAATCGATAAAGAAGATGGAGTCTTTTGGCCTTGTCCTTCTGAAGATCACCCAGGTACGCCAACGATGTTTAAAGAGAAGTTCGGAACAGAAGATGGCAAGGCTAATCTTGCAGCTGTTGATTGGGCAGAGCCAGGTGAAACACCGTCCAAAGAGTATCCACACATTTTAACAACTGGACGTGTCGTCTTTCATTATTTATCAGGAACACAAACAAGACGTGTTGACTTTTTAATGGAGCAATGTCCATTGCCATATATCGAGATTCATCCTGAGCTTGCGAGTCAATACAATATTTCTAATAAAGATAACGTGTTAATCTCTAGTCCACGTTCTAATATGACGGTTGAAGCACGAATTACAAAAGCGATTCGAAAAGATACGGTTTTTATTCCTTATCACTGGGGGAAAGAACTAGCGGTTAATCAATTAACGAATCCAGCACTAGATCCTGTATCAAGGATGCCTGAATTCAAAGTAGCTGCAGTAAAAATAGAGAAAATATAAAATCAGAAGCTTACTGGGGGACCTTTCCATGAATAAAATTATGTACCTAGAATTTGAACGATGTATCGGCTGCCGCGCATGTCAAGCGGCATGCCGAGAATGTGGCGATCATGATGCAAAAGAACGAAATTATGTAGAGTACATTGACTTTACAGAAAGCAGACAAACGTTTCCAATGATGTGTATGCAATGTAAAGACCCTGCCTGTGCCCGAGTTTGTCCGGCAAATGCAATTCAGATTACAGAAGAAGGTGTCGTACTTTCAGCAATGGATGAAAAATGTATTGGTTGTCGTAACTGTACATTTGCATGTCCGTTCGGAATTCCTAAATTTGATTTTGAGGAAAACAAAATGTACAAATGCGACATGTGCTACGACCGCTCAAAATATGACATTGCTCCGATGTGTGCATCTGTTTGTCCAAGTGAAGCAATTCGTTTTATTGATTTTGAAGAAATGCAATCATTACGCAGACGTCGTACGCAAATGAATTTAATTGAAGGAAAGAAACCGAGTGAAAATGATAAATGGAAGTATGTTCCTGAATTTTTCGGTGTCTATTCAGATTAGAGAGGAGGTTCAACGATGACTGATCAACCAAAATGCAAACGTGAAAAGCATCAAAGCCAAGATGATATGGTTAATTTAAAGGATAATATTAGTCGGTTTGATGATCTGAAGTTTAATAGGAGGGCCTTTTTGAAAACAGCCGTTGGAGCAACTGTTGCTCTCGGGCTTTCAACTTTGCCATTTTCCGTAAAAGCGTTCTTAGGAGATTTTGATGAAGAAAGAGAGCTAGTTGAAATTGCAAAGTTAGACGATTTACCACAAGGGTCTTCCATCACATTTAATTACCCAACAGAAAAAGATCCTGCCCTATTGATTCACACAAAAGCAGGAGAGTTAAAAGCTTATAATAGTGCTTGTACTCATTTAATGTGTCCGGTTTTTTATGAAAAGGAAAGTGAAGTTTTGCTTTGTCCGTGTCATCAAGGGTACTTCGACTTGAATAATGGTCATCCAATAGCTGGGCCTCCTCAACGTGAGCTACCATTAATTGAGATTGAAGTTCAAAATGGAGTCGTTTATGCAGTAGGAAGGAAGATTCGCCATGGCTAAAACGATTTGTTGGATCATTATCTTTGTTGCTTTAGCTTTAAATGTGGTCATGTTGCAATGGACGATTGAAGCTTATTTAGGATTAGAATTTCATTTAATTTATCGCTACACCACAGTTGCTATGGTTTCATCAGTGATTGCTCTTGCTACTATGTTTAAGTGGAGAAAGATTGAATATAAATAAGGAAGGAAGCCTGTTGGTTTTATTCAGGCTTCCTTTGTTGTCTTTTTTTTATACAATACAGTAACATCCAATTTACATCATCACATACTAATGGTAGGATAAATGGAGTTAATTAGAGTTGAAAGAGAGGTGTCACTTATGGGAAATCATGAACAAAAAATGGTTCGCTTCTTTCAGCAGTTAAGCACAGAAAATCAACAAATGCTTTTATCAAAAGGAACGAAAATCCAAGTGCAATCAGGTTCTGTTCTATTTTCTGAAGGAGATGCCCCAAAATATATTTATTTAGTGTTAGATGGCTTGGTCCGACTAAGTAAAATGACTTCGGATGGAAAAGAATTTTCAGTTAGTCTCATTCAAAAAGATGAACTCGTTGGAGAAACTGGACTTTTTAATGAATTATCAGTAGCTGTTACGGCAACCGTAGAAGAAGATGCCTTACTTGTCCGTTACGAACGGACGGCAATAGAGAAGTTATTTATGCAAAATGGCGAGTTGGCTGTTACGTTTATGAAATGGTCTGCTATTCAAAATCAATCTACACAATCAAAGTTTCGTGATCTCATCTTATGTGGCAAAAAGGGTGGCTTATATTCTACACTTATTCGTTTTAGCAACTCTTATGGGGTCCCACATGAAAAAGGAATTATTATCAATATAAATTTAACGAATGTGGAGATTGCAAATTATATTGGCACAACTCGAGAAGGTGTCAATCGAATGATGAATGAATTAAAAAAGGAAGAAATTATCTATTACGAGAACAACAGAATTGTTATTAAAGACCTTCAATTTTTAAAAGATTTCTTACAATGCGGCGATTGTCCAGTTGAAATATGTACGATTTAACCGTAAGCAGTGATTAAGATATACCTTAATCACTGCTTTTTTGTATGGTCATTTTTCAAGTTAGTGCATTAACATTTAAACAAAATACTATTTTAAACTTCTTAGAAAGAAATGCCATTACGCTTATTAGTTAAGGGGTTTAGGCTTCACTAATCTTTAAAGATATATATTAAAAACTAGATTTAGTGTGATAATTTCTGACAATCTAATAGATTGTTTTGAATATTTCATCTAAACTTGAGCCAATAAAATTCATTCAGCGTAAAGAAATCAAGCATGCATGAAGAGCAAGAGGAGGGTCTTAAATGCAAGTACGCGGGAAAACAGCAGCACTTGTTCTATCGACATTAGCCATGATCATTTCATTTGCTGTTTGGTCTGTCTTTTCACCAATAGCTTCTTTTTTACAGGAGCAATACCAACTTAGTGAGACTCAAAGAAGTTTCATTATTGTCATTCCAATTCTATTAGGATCCATCATGCGTATTCCTATGGGGATTGTTGCTGATAAATTCGGGGCAAGAAAAGTCTATACTTTGACGATGATTTTTAGTGTGATTTCTATGTTTGCTGCTGGGTTTGCCAATTCGTTTGAGGCCTTACTTTTTTGGGCCTTTCTAATTGGAATGGCCGGTACAACTTTCACGATTGCGATTACATATGTTTCAAAATGGTACCCATCACATAAACAAGGATTAGTATTGGGCATTATCGGCATTGGAAATTTAGGAACGGCCGTTGCTTCTTTTACTGTTCCTTCTATCGTTACCTTATTTGGGATTGAGTGGGCTTTTTGGGGCTTAGCGTTCGCTCTTGCCATAATGACCGTGATTTTTTGGCTTGGAACGAAAGAGCTACCTAAAGTCAACAAGGTAAAAACATTAAAAGAATCATTATCAGTAATAAAATATGGAGCGACTTGGGTACTTTCGTTATATTATTTTCTTACTTTTGGTGGATTTGTTGCATTTAGTTTTTATTTACCAACATTACTACAAGAAACGTTTCATTTCTCGGCTGTTAATGCGGGCTTTCATGTAGCGGTATTTGTTGTTGCGGCAACGCTTATTCGTCCACTAGGAGGGTATTTAGCCGATAAGTTTGGAGCCAATCAACTCATTGCCATTCTGTTTACCGGGATCATCCTAACAGCGTCATTTATGGCTCTTTCATTAGATACCTTTTTAATTTTTAGTTTAAGTTGTCTAGGAATGGCTGTGTTATTAGGAGCAGGAAATGGTGCTGTTTTTAAACTGGTACCAGAAGTTTCACCCAATAATACAGGTGCTGTCACTGGTATTATTAGTGCTATAGGTGGCATTGGTGGTTTTTTTCCACCTTTGGTGATGGGAATGGTAAAAGAAGCAACCGGTTCTTATAGCATCGGTTTTATTATGTTAGCTGTTTTTGCGGCAACATGCTTAGTAATTACCATTATTTCAATTATGCGATCAAATACAGTAGTACTTGAACAAACCCATGTTAAATGAGAAAAATCGTAATAGAAAAAGAGTTTGTCCGTTTAGTACAAAGAAACGCGAAAAACTCTTTTTCTATATATCTCTTATTTCTTCAAATTTGATAGCACAATTCCGTCTTCGTCAGCATACAGATATGATTCTGGTTGGAAACTAACACCAGCAAAATACACATCTACATGTTCCTGCCCCTTACCTTGTTTCTTGCTTTTTAGAGGGTGAGAACCAAGCGCAAAGATGCCTATATCCATCTCGTTAATTTGTGCAGTATCCCGAATACAACCATTCACTACAATCCCGGCTATCTCGCGCTTAATCGCGAGATCCGCGAGATTATCGCCGACCAAAGCGCAACTACGCGAGCCACCTCCATCTACAATTAATACACTTCCTTTAGGTATAGTTTGTAATGCTTTCTTTACTAGAACGTTATCTTCAAATACTTTAACGGTGTAAATCATGCCGGAAAAAGAACGGCGCTTTCCATATTGAGTAAAGATTGGTTCTGCAACTTTAATTGTATCTCCATGTTCATCACAAAGATCAGCAGTATAAATAGTCATCACTAAAAAACTCCTCTCTTATCACTAAAAAAAAGAAGTATTTCAAAAGGTTGGCTAAAAAACCTTTTCAAATACCTCGGTAGCAATGATCGTGATTGTGTACTAGGTGTGAACCATTCTATGCTTCGCTATCCATCTGTATTAATACAGAATGCACTTACTGGTGCTCGACAAGTCTTAAGCATTTTTCGCACTGATTTAAATACGATTCATGCATCTCCACAATATCTGTTCCGCAATCAGTACATTTTTTCGGTTCGATCTTTCTGAAGTATTCAGGTGTAGGTGTCATTTTAAATCCCTCCAAATATTTTGTTACTCATATTGTATTATAACAGAGGTCGTAATGCAACTCTGTTTTATAATAAAGTTTAATTTATTTTGCCTATTTTCTAAAAATACAACGAGTTTGTTTTATAACAACAAAGAAAGCTAGTTGCAGTAAAACAACTAACTTTCTATATTATTCGATGCTGCTTTTCATCCATTGTATTTCTGATTGATGTGTAATACCTTCATCTTTTGGTGTCTCAACAATAAAAGGGATGCTTTTTAATTTTTTAGAGGCAAGTAAGTGTTGTAATTGCTCTTTTTTAATATGACCAGATAGTAGGTTTGCATGTCGATCTTTTCGTGATAAGAATGGATATTTTGAATTATTGAAATGGATTGCTTTTAAATGAGGGAGGTAATCTAACTCTTCACCTTTTTCTTCGAGTTCATTCCAGTTATCACCTGTATAGATCCCACTTGCATATGCGTGACATGTATCCAAACAAAACCCAATTTTGTTCGGATTATCTGTTAAGCTGCGAACTTGGCTTAGTTCTTCAAAAGTGATTCCCATGTCTGAACCTGCTCCGGCATTATTCTCGATAAGAAGTAGGGCCGCCATTGTAGCGGATAAGGACGCGGTTTAACATCTCGATCATTTTTTGTAACCTTCTAAAACATCCAGTGATTTTGTTGTCCCAAAATGAACAACAACTCCGATCGAACCACATGCTTCAGCAATCTCTAAATCATTTACTAGCGATGTAATAATTTGCTTCTCTAAGTCTTTCGTTTCGGGAATAAGCCTAGTCGGATAAGGAGAATGAATGATGGATTGTATGTTATGCTTAGTTAATGTAGATCTAACTATTATTAGAATGTACAAATCAATTCATTCATAACTAGGAGGCATCAACGAAATGAAAATCAATCCTTTTTGCCGTAATTCACGTGAAGTTGAAACAATCACACTAGGGATGGGCTGATTCTGGGGTCCTGATGCTCGGTTCGGGCATTTTCCTGGTGTCATTCGGACACGCGTTGGCTACGCTGGAGGTACAACTGCCAATGCGACCTATCGACAAATGGGTGATCATACAGAAACAATTCAAATTGATTATGATCCAAATATTCTAACGTTGGAACAGATATTAGATGTCTTTTGGAGAAACCATCGATCGCGAAATGCCAATGGTTATGGAGGCAGACAGTATATGTCATTGTTGCTTTATCATAATGAAAGTCAAAAAAAGCAAGCGTATTTTATGAATGAAGAATGTTCAAAGAAAAGTCATATTGAAATTCAAACAGAGATTAAACCTTTCGAAACCTTTTACCTAGCTGAAGCTAAACATCAAAAATATTACTTGAAACGCTACAAATCAGCATATCAAACGCTGTTAACTCTTTTTTCTTCCCATGATGCCTTTTTACACTCAACATTGGCTGCTCGATTAAATGGTTTTGTTCGTGAGTTTGGAACATTAGCTCATGTAAGGCAAGAAATAGACGATTGGGGTCTGTCAGATGAGGAGACTGAGTTACTAAAAGTAACGTTTACAAAATTAAAATGGTAGTGGCCATTTAAGTTCAAAATAAAAACCATTTGCTCTTAAGAAAAAGGCAAATGGTTTTTATGCTGCGTTTTGAGTAACTGTTTTTCTGAAATACCATTTCAAAAAAGGCGGAACAAAGATAATGATAATTAGGATGCGAATAAGCTGAAACGCACTAACAATCGCTGGATCTGCCCCGACTATGGATGCTGTTAATACCATTTCAATCAAACCACCCGGAGCTAAACTTAAAATCGCTGTTGCTAAGTCTAATGAAGTTGTTTGAGCTAAAATTACCCCTAATACAAATGATACGACAATCAAACTAATTGACACACCAAAATAAACGATGCTAAATTTTCCACCCATCTTCAGATCTGAAAATGAAATATTCTTACCTAGGCCTATTCCCACTGCTACTTGAGCCATAAGTAAGAAAAATGGATGAACGCTCGATAATTCAACCACACTCATATTTAGTAGAGCCGTTACAGCAAGTGGACCTATAACAACTCCGGCAGGAATCTTATTGCGACATAAAATCCCCGCTATCACTGGAAGAATGAACCATAAATAACGATAGTCCCATCCACCTAGTGAGAAATCTGTTGTAGAAGTCGCAACAGAAGGAGTCACAATCTGAGAAAAGTAAAAGATAATCGCCGCAGGGACAATAAAAAGAACCGTTATTAAACGGACTGTTTGAAAAATGACAACAAGTGAGGATTTTGCATTAAGTGATTCACTAGCAATAACCATTTCGGTTAACCCACCAGGAATCGACCCAAAAACGCTAGTAATCTTATCAACATCAATCCATTTTGTAATATATGAACTTATAAAAATACTCGTTGCAATTAAAAGAATGGTTAGAAAAAGAAAAGCAAATAAATAAGGGCCAATCATCGTGAAAGTTTCAATGGTGAAATATAACCCAAAATATATACCAAGAATTATTAATCCACTATTTTTAATAAAACTTGGCCAGTGGGCTTGCCTTTTTGTAAAGCCTTGCCAAAGCATGACAGCCGTCAATGAACCTAATACCCAAGGCAATGGAAGGTTAGCTATATTAAACAAATATCCACCCAACAATCCAAGAATCACTGTTTCCATCAAACGTAAAAAATCTCCAGTCTTCATGTCAAAACCCCTTTTTCAAGGATATACAAATTATACCATAACATGATCCATTTCGGTTGACGAAATAACTCAGTATTTCAAATATGAGCTAAGTGCTCAAAATCGTACGTTAGAATTGCTTCTTCAAAAATTGTTCGATACAATAAAACTTGGCAAAAAAATGAAGCAGGAAGAAGGAATTGGAAATGATTAATCGTACTGTACTTGTAAAATTTGGAGAAACAACCACACAAGAGCAACTGCAGGAAGTTGTTGACCAATTTAAAGGTTTAAAGCAACACTTAACAGGAATTGTGGATTTACAAGCGGGCCTTAACTTTGCTGAGAAAAGCAAAGAATATCAAGTTGTACTAACTGTTCGTTTTGAAGACAGAGCAGCACTTGATGCGTATGTTGAAAACGAAGAACACCAAAAAGTAGCTGCTTTTATTCGTGAAGTAGGAAGAGTAGACAGCATTGGTGTAGATTTCGAACTTTAATATGAGCTATGAGCCAACCGGTTAGTTGGCTCTATTTTTTTGGATAAATGTACTAACTGAATTTTCTGAATTGTTATGGTATACTTAGATTATCGAAGAAAGGAGGGCTCGATGGACAAGAAACATGCTTTCTTACAAATAGCACTCATTTTTATTTTTTGTGTACATTACTATCATCAATTGAATAAAGAGGAAACACTTATATCAGTACATAATAACAAGCTTTTTTTAGAAGAAGATTTTTTGATAGCGGTTACATCTTATAATATACAGTATGGGAAGGGACAAGATAATAGAGTAGATATTAATAGAACAATCGAAACCCTTCAATCTTTAGATTCGGATATTATCAGTTTACAAGAAGTTGAAAGGAATAGCTTGCGATCCAATTTCATTGACCAAGTGAATGTGATTGCGAAAGAACTTAACATGAACGCCTATTTTTCTCCTTCCTTAGCCTATCCTGGCCTTTACTATGGGAATGCTATCTTAACTACGTTTCCTATTATAAACGAACAAACACTCACATTTTCGAACCGTATAGAAACGAGAACAGCGATCTTTGTAGAGCTTCAAATATCGGACACTCATACCATTCATATCATCAACACCCATTTAGGACTAAACAGAGAAGAGCGCTCAAGAGCTATTGAAGAAATCAATAATAAAATAAAAACGATTGATGGGCCAATTGTTTTAACGGGAGATTTAAATTCCGTACCGAGTCAACAAGAATATCACATTTGGAATGACCGATTAATCAAAAGCAATAAAGGCATACCTTTTCAAACGTATTATAGTGAAGATTGGCAAATTGACTATATTTTCCATAGCTCTGATTTTGCCGTAGATGAAGTAAGTGTGGTTAAAAGTGATGCTTCAGATCACTTTCCAGTAACAGCAAGAATGCTATTATATCAGTGATTTCATTGTTTTACTTAATCTACTATTAAGATACTGGAACAAATTGTTAGTTATTGGTGGTAAACTAAAAGAAAACAAGATTGAACGTCTTTAGGAGGGACCTACTTGGAAACGAAGAAACCAAAATTATCGATGACGGGTGCAATTGTACTTTTAAGTTTTTGTATAGTGTATGCTTCCTTGAATATATCAAGTGCTATTAGAGAATCTTCTAGGAATCATGTAAACACTGGTTTCTATGATTATGAAATAGGCAGGTTTAATGATAATTTCGAAGAACTGATAAAAACACTACAAGAAAACACCGAATAGAAAAAGTTGGGTTTATGATCTCCTGCGAAGGTTTAGCAAGATGCTAATAATTTAGCGCATTGGGAAGAGAAAACAACGCCAAGAAAGTAAATGGCCCCTTAGATACCTCCATGATTTCATGTGTATTTTGTTGAAAAAATCGAATTTTTAAAAAAGTACTTGAATTTCAGATAAGGAATTGTTATTATTAATAACAATTACATGATTAAAAAAAATAATTAAATAGCGATAAACTTCTTATTCAGAGTGGTAGAGGGACCAGGCCCTATGACACCCGGCAACCATTAAGTCGATTTTAGACTTAAACGGTGCTAATTCCTGCAAAGGTTTTAACCTTTGAAAGATGAGAGGATGGATAAAATCATTTTAACCTCTCTTTTCATACAAAGAGAGGTTTTTTGATGAATAGAAGGCTTATCGCTCAAAGGAGCGAGCAAATTATGGAAAGAGCAGTGTTTGGAGCAAGTGAATTTTTTAGTAAAAAACCTTTTTATACAGTTATTCGTGGGATTGAAAATGTTCATGTTGGACAATTAAAAGGGGCAAACATAGATATTGTAGAGATTTGGTTTGATCCGTGGAAAGTATCTTATACAGAAATAGTAGATTTGTTTTTTGATTTACATGACCCAACAACAAGACAAGACCAATCACTAAAAAATCAATCATGTATTTTCTTCACCACTGTTACTCAATTAACAGCAGCTAAACAAAAGAAAAATGAAATAAAACAGATAATAAAAAAGGATGTCGTTACCGAGATTACTCCAATATGTGAACATCTGATTGACTTGAAACAGATGAAAGAAATTTCTTACTAATATTGGAGTCGGTTTGTTTTTTTATAATATTTTTCTACTTTATTCGACTTCTACATAGATTCGTTTTATAATAAGCTTACCTATATGTACTCTTTGTTGGTAATCTATTCTGGAGTTGGTAAATGGTGTCGGAACAAATTGACAAAGCTCATCTTAGAAATTACGTTCAACGGCTGATATGTAAAAAAAATGCTTTGTTTGAACAATTGAATAATGAGAAACTTATTGAGATAAAACAAATCAATCTAGGTGAAGTTAAAGGGATTGATTTAATCATAAAAGAGATGATAAAAGAGTTTGATCTGTCTGAAGATGATTTTGAGGGTCTATAGACTATTTAAAAGTACATACTGATCTATGTTAACAAGAAACCAAGGTGAGATTCACCTTGGTTCTTGTTTTTTACTGTTATGACTAATGTTGCTCTTGAGCAAGTTGCTGATTTCTGATTTTCCTTTTCTTTTTATAGCTACGATATTCAATTAAACAGATTGTGCCAAACAATATTGACGCAAGGATATGAATGAACATATTAGATTGCATGAAATTGTTAACTATTTGATAAATTGAGTACAAAGCTAATAACCCACTAAAAATGATTAAGAATGGTTGCGTTCGTTTCATGTTATCACCTATTTAGTATAAATTTATTTTTTGAGTAAGCGCTTTCCTTAATTTTACCTGAGATGAATAAAAAAGAAAAGCTTTTATCAAATAATTCTAATAAGAAAAAGAAACAATCGTTTTCATAGTCATTTCTTCCTGATTGTGGTAATGTAATTGAAAAGTATTCAACAATAGGATGGTGTTACTTTACGATGAAACAACTAACAAGCATTGAAGAGATGAATCAGTTTGTACAACAATCAGGAAAACACTTACTTTTTAAACATAGTACAACCTGTCCAATAAGCGCAAAAGCTCATGAAGAATTTCAGGCTTATGTGAAAGAGACAAACATATCGGCAGCCATTGTGTTAGTAATTGAAGATCGACCAATTTCTAATCAAATTGCAGAACAGTTTGGAATTAAGCACGAATCACCTCAAATTTTCTTACTTGAAGATGGAAAGGTTCGTTGGAATACGTCACATTGGAAAATAACAACACAAGCAATTAAGGAGGCAGTTGCTGAATGAGTAAACAAGTAATTGTCTATTCAACGGATGGCTGTGTCGAGTGTACCTATGTGAAAAAAATGCTAAAGGATGAAGGCATTGATTTTGAAGTAAGAGATGTTATGGCTAGTGAGGAATATCAAAAAGAAGTGGAGAAATTTGGTTTTATGGGTGTTCCCGTTACAGTAGTAGGCGATCAAGCTGTAAAAGGGTTCTCGCCGGAACTGAATGAGCTTATTGCTAGCGTAAAAAAGTAAAAAAGTTGGGAGTTGTCAAAGTGACAGCTCCCTTGTTATCTAGATGGGGGAGGTAGTCCAATGTTCGGTAACACTATGATAAGAAAAGCAAATAATGGTGACATTGTTGACATACAAAAATTAGCGAAAGAAACATGGAACCATACATATGAAGGACTCATTCCAATTGATGTACAAAACAAGTTTATTGAAAGTGCTTATTCAGATGAAAGAATGGAGCTGAGAATAAAGAAATCTTTATTTCTTGTTGCAACCATGAACAAGGAAGTGATTGGCTTTGCCAACTTTTTCTCAAATGAGCTAGAAGCAACTTTAGGTGCTATGTATATTTGCCCGAGTAAACAAGGAAAGGGAGTTGGAAGCCAACTCCTAACTACCGGTATGAAAGAACTTAACAATATAGAAAATATTTATGTTGAAGTAGAAAAAGGTAATGAAGTGGGTGAGGCTTTTTATGAAGCAAGAGGCTTTCGTTTGATAGATGAATACGTCGAAGATTTTTATGGACACATGCTTCAAACGAAACGGTTGGTGTTAAAAGTATAAAACTTACCATTATGAAATAAAGGTAAGTTTTAATGTGTTTAACGTTAGTAACTTGAGGTAGAGTTATAAATGTCTTACGTTGGTGTTGAAAAGAGGTTGATTTCCAAATTAATGACAGCAGACTACGGAGTCGATTTTTCAAGCAAAAGAGCCCTGCTTTCATTAATTTGGCTTAAATGAAATGCTTTTAATAAAGAAATAACAACCGAGTAGTTAATTTTTAAATACATGTTGTCCAATGACAACCGTTGTTTCTCTTGTATCTAGCCATCGGTTTGTAGCAATGTCTGGGTTATAAAAGAACAAAGAGTCTTCGGTTATATTTCTCATATCAGATATTGCCGCTGCTACTGCCTCAATCGATTCCTCATCCGCTGGTTTGTTCACTTGACCATTGGAAACGGGTTGAAATTGTCTTGGTTCATATATGACTTCTTCTATCGTATCTGGAAATTCTGAGCTTTCTACCCTGTTTAACACAACATCCGCTACTGCCACTTTTCCTTCAAATGGTTCTGTTTGAGCTTCAGCTCGTACAATTCTTGCTAATAAATCTAATTCGTTTTCTGAAAGAACAAGCTCGTCAGTATAGGTTTCGTTACTATAGGCTTCTACCGAATTGGATTCGGAAGTAGGATTGCTTTTATGTAAGTTGATTTCCTGTCCAACAAGAATGAGATCAAGATTTGTAACCTGTGGGTTAGCCCTTGCTATTTCTTCTAATGTCAAACCGTTTTGGTGTGCGATTTTGGTCATCGTGTCACCCTCTTGCACAGTATAGGCAAAAGTTGGAACAGCAATAAATAGGGCTGCTAGGAATGTTAGCAGATAAATTAGTTTCTTCATGAAAAATCCTCCTAGTTTTTATCGTTTTTAAGAGATCCTATTAATTTATCCCTATGAAAGAATGAACTAGAATAGTATTACAATATGTTTACATAGATATTACAGAAGCTTGGGTGAATTATATCAATTTATAAGACAGACACTCTATTATATTCGTGCTAACACTATTAAAATGGGATTAGCGTTTAATATAACAATAGAGCAGTACTAATAATTAAGGTAAGGGGAATGTAAAATGGAATATTATCAAGCATCGCTCTCTGATGTAGAAAAGGTTTCTGAATTATTTGATCAATATAGACAATTTTATGATCAAGAAGAGGATAGGAAAGGGGCTTACGACTTTATTAAAAGCCGTATTATCAATCAAGAATCAATCATTTTGTTGCTAAGGATCATGAACGTTTTGTTGGTTTTGTTCAGCTGTATCCAACCTTTACATCGGTTTCGATGAAAAAAGCCTGGATCTTAAATGATTTGTATGTAAAAAAAGAGTATAGAAGATCAGGTGTAGCGCAACAGTTAATACAATTATCAATAGAATTATGTAATGATACAGGCGCAAAATTCCTAAGCTTAGAAACAGCAGCAACAAATATAAAAGCACAAAATCTATATAAAAAGATGGGTTTTGTGAATGATCAATCATTTTTAAGTTACACGTTCCAATTATAATATACGGTTCCAATTATAATATACGGTTCGAATTATATAGAACATCAAGGATAACATCTAAGGAAACTATTTGTTATCCTTTTTTCATGAGATCGTTATCGTATGAAACCATCTTTGTTATTGAAACGTAGAATTAGAGACGCTTACGTTGTTAGTTACAGAAAAACCTAAGACATAGTATTACGGAAATGGTGGGATGGATATGTTCGAAGTCAAAATTGAACAAACGAAAGATGATATTGTATTTAAATGGCAGTTGTCGAAAATGAATATACCTATTACTGACATTGTAGATGTAACAAGTGATGATACGTATGCTGGGGATAAAAGTTCGGTCATGCGAATTGGATATCCATATGGTACAACGGAACGAATTTACATAAAAACGCAAAAATCAAATTATCTTGTATTTACGAGTAAGGCGTCCATAAAAGAGCAAATTGTATCAGCTATAAAAAGAAAAAGGAAAGACAATTAATACTTAGAATAAAAACATAAAAGTAACTAGATTTAAAAAATCAAAATAATAGTAGAATGTAACATAATTAGGAAGAAAGGGTGGGGAGGATGACATTATTAGTAAAAGACGTAACAAAACGATTCGGTGCCTTTACAGCCGTTAATAATCTTTCACTAGAAGTACCAAAAAATGAAATGTTTGGGTTCTTAGGAGCGAACGGAGCGGGCAAAACGACAACGTTTCGAATGATTTTAGGATTGTTAGATCCGACTGCAGGATCGATTACATGGGATGGCCAAGAAATCAATTATACTACTACAAACAAGATTGGTTATTTGCCCGAAGAACGAGGTCTTTACCCTAAAATGAAAGTAAGTGATCAAATCATTTACTTGGCTCGATTGCGCGGGATGAAAAAACAAGATATTTTAAACGAATTAGACATGTGGCTTGATCGTTTTAATGTACCTGAGTACAAAAACAAAAAAATAGAGGAACTTTCAAAGGGAAATCAACAAAAAATACAGTTTATCGCATCCGTCATCCATAAGCCAACTCTTCTCATTTTAGATGAACCCTTTAGTGGATTAGATCCTGTCAATGTTGAACTTCTAAAAGAAGCAGTAAAAGACCTAAAAGAAAGCGGAACAACCATTGTGTTCTCAAGTCACCGAATGGAACATGTTGAAGAGTTATGTGAGAATTTATGTATCATGCATCATGGTGCTCCTGTAGTTCTTGGTGAATTAAAAACGATTAAACGATCGTTTGGCAAAAAGAATATTTCTATCCATGCTGATTTCGACTTATCGGTGCTTCAATCCCTACCGGGTGTTCTTAAGTGGAAAAAAACAACAGAAGGAGTACACTTGCAGGTAGAGTCGGAAGGTGTTGCTGAAAAAGTATTTCAACAAATTGTTTCAATTGGTTTTGTAAGAAAGTTTGAATTAGAGGAACCGTCTTTGCAAGATATTTTCATTGAAAAGGTGGGGACTTCCTATGAATAATTTCTGGATTATGTTATCACATGCTTATTTTTCAAAACTCAAAGCAAAATCATTTATTATTACTACCACTATACTAGCGGTTGGGATTTTTATTATGGCCAATATTGGTCTAATTATAGACGTCTTTCAAGGGGAAGATTCTACTTATCAAGTAGCGGTTATTGATGAGTCTGGTGAGTTATTACCTTTATTAGAAGAGGAATTAGCCGTTCTGAATGAAGATATCACACTTTCATTAGCTACTGTTTCTCAAGAAGAAATTGAACTACAAGTAGAAGAAGGGATTTATGAAGGACTACTCAAATTATCTTATGGTCCGGAACAGTTCCCCGAAGCCATCTACATATCAACTTCATTATCTGGAAATGTTGTAACATCAAGTATTCATGCAGCTTTGCAACATATTCAATCCCTGACGGCTGCATCACAACTCGACTTATCCATTGATGAAGTAACACTATTGAATACTCCTGTAACCTTTACACAGGAAGCCATAGTGGAAGGAGCCAGGTCCGCTGAAGAGCTAAACCAAGCAAGAGGAATTGTGTACATATTGTTGTTTTTCATTTACTTTTCAGTCATTATGTACGCAAATATGATTGCTACGGAAGTCGCGACCGAAAAGTCTTCTCGTGTCATGGAAATACTTATATCAAGTGTTTCTCCAGTGAAACAAATGTTCGCAAAGATTATTGGAATTGGCTTTGTCGGACTTACTCAGCTTTCCATTTTGCTATTAGTTGGCTATCTTTCTATTATTCAAAATCAAGATACTCTTGTTGGTGGATTCTTTGATGTCTTTGGTTTTGGAGATTTATCTTCTTCCATTATCTTTTATGCAATTGTTTTCTTTTTGCTAGGGTATTTCTTGTATGCCACATTAGCAGCGTTATTAGGCTCTTTAGTTAGCAGAATTGAGGATGTCCAGCAAATGATCTTACCTATGACTTTTCTAGTCATGATTGGCTTTTTTATAGCCATGTTTGGATTAGGAGTCCCAGATTCAACATTTATAACAGTAACCTCCTATATTCCATTTTTTACACCAATGGTTATGTTTCTTAGAGTGGGGATGTTAAACATTTCACCTGTTGAACCTCTTCTAGGAATTGCAATTTTACTTTTGGCTATTATCATACTAGCTATATTTGGCGCAAAAATTTACCGTGGTGGTGTCTTAATGTATGGAAAATCCAATTCGTTAAAAGATATAAAAAAAGCAATAGATTTGACGAAAAAATAAAACATCAAAAAGCAATGGATCCCAATCCCATTGCTTTCCTTCTTGATCATGACGAAAGGAATGCTACGATCATGCAACCATTTACAGAACGTGTACTCAAGATCATATTACATATACCAAAAGGAAAAGTAATGACATACGGTCAAGTTGCCAATCTAGCTGGTAGTCCAAAAGCAGCCAGGCAGGTCGTACGAATTTTACATTCAATGAGTAAAAAACATCAATTGCCATGGCATCGGTTGGTCAATTCAAAAGGAGAAATAAGCATTAAAAATGAAGAATTACTTTTTATACAAAAAATGTCATTAGAAGCAGAAGAAGTGAAAGTAGAAAATGACAAAGTTAACTTAGATGTCTATCAATTCAACCCACAAAGAGATCAAAAAGGAGAAAATTAACCCTTTTTGATCTCTTTGTTTAAAGCTCCCGACGGAATTTTTCAATAAATCTGGTCGGATATTCAGATGGTAATGCACTTACATCATCTAACTCCTCGAAATGTTCTGCCGAGAGACGCCAACCAACAGCTTTGATGTTTTCTTCATATTGCTCAAGTGTTCGTGCGCCGAAAATTGGTGATGTAACACCTTCTTTCATTAATAACCAGTTTAAAGAAACTTGAGTAGGTGTTTTACCAATTTGTTGAGCGATTTCTTTTACTTTATTAACAATTGTAAAATTCCGTTCTATCCCTTTGTTTTCCCAACTAGATTCTCCTTGTAATCCTTCTGAAAGACGTCCGGATGTGGGTGTTTCCATGCCATCATATTTTCCTGAAAGAAGTCCACTACCTAAAGGTCCCCATGGAAGTACTCCGATTCCTTCTTCCTTACATAAAGACATAACTTCTCGGTCCATCTCTCGGTTGACTAAACTATACTGAGGTTGTATCGATATAAATTTTGCATACCCTTTTTGTTCACTGATCGATAAGGATTTCATCATTTGCCATGCTAAAAAATTGGAACATCCTATATAGCGAACTTTTCCAGAAGTAATAAGATCATCTAACGTTCGAAGGGTTTCTTCAATAGGAGTTAAATGGTCCCAGACATGAAGCTGATACAAATCTACATAATCCGTTTGTAGTCTTTTTAGACTGGCTTCGATCCCATCCATAATTCGTTTACGCGAGTAACCAACGTCATTTGGTCGGTCTCCTATTTTCATCCTAACTTTTGTTGCTACTATTACATCTTGTCGCTTTTCCTTAATCGCTTTTCCTACTATCTCTTCCGATTTACCCCCAACATAAACATCTGCCGTATCAATGAAATTACCACCATCATCGAGAAAACGATCAATTATCCTAATGGATTCAGCTTCAGGAGTCGCTTTTCCAAAAGTCATCGTTCCAAGGCATAATTCTGAAACAGCCAACCCGCTTTTTCCTACCGTTTTATATTTCACAATCATTCACCTCTACAATAATTTATGTACCCTCTTTATTGTACCAGTTGTTCTAGTTTTTTCACAAAATAGAACAACATTTCTGAGGAGAAGTTCAGAAATGCTGTTATTATAAATAGAAATTCTCTACCCCTATCAAAATAACAATAAAACTAACAGCCAACACTGTTTTTCCAATATCTATCTTTTTTACTGCTTTTGGATCAGCAAACCGTAACCTTCCATTAAAACATCGTGATGCCATCGCCTCATAAACTAAGTCTGATCGGTCTAATGATTTTCTTAGTAAACACCCCGTTAGCTGCCCGTAAATTTTTAATTGATTAAGCCGAATTCCCCCATAAAAAAAACGTGATTTAGCAGCTGTTTGCATTTTTTGAATGTCATCTAAAAATAAAAAAACATAGCGGTAAGAGAGCAATAAGACAGTAATTAAAACAGGAGGTACCTTCAAATGAGCCAAGCTAGTCATAAATTGTTCAAGTGATTGAGTTTCCAATATGATCGTAATAAGTGTCATAGATGTAAAGGCTTTTAATAAAATAACGCTAGCAAATAAAACTTGGTCGCTACTAATTGGAAAGCCATGGCCAAATACTAAGGGAATGGTCATTAACAAAAGAAAAGGCAGAATAATTAAATACCTTTTCACTAATAAAGTTACGGAAATCCCCATCATCAACAGAGCAATAACAGTTATCATATAGGCAAGGAATACGACAAAAGGGGAGGATAGGCTAATCACACCAAAAATGTACAGAATAGCAGCCATTAACTTGGCCCGCGGTTCCCAACAAAGAGCCCAATTGCTAATGGTTGATTTCGCCTCTGCCGTTTCTGCCATAAATAGTCCCCCTTTGCATGAATTTAGCTATTCTTCTCTCGTCTTTTTAACCGTCAATAAAACAATGGATGCACCGACAAACAAACCAATTACTAACATCGCGACTAACGTCCATATATTGGTTGATGACTCTACCGTTTGACCTGTATCTAATAATAAAGTCGAGGTCTGACTAACGATCTCATATTCCTCTCCGTCAAGTGTACCCGCTTCCTCGCTTCTTACATTTGCTTTGAGTAACCACTCACCTGTTGAATCAAATTGAAATTCAATCACCCCATTGTGATCCGAGGTACTTTCTAATATCTCTCCGTTAGGACCATAAGCAGTAACTGTTGCGTCAGACACTTCATGTCCGTTTAATTGAACGATTCCCCTAAACACGCCTGTTGTGAAACTAGGTAAATGGATGGTTGGCACAATTTCTAGGTCTAAGGAAATTGGTTGATCCGCGATCGATGAACTACTACCTACATGATGAATGACTTTTGCCATTTGATTGCTTAATTGAGTAATCCCAGTATCAGGAGTGTATGTACTAGGCGTTCTCATCGCCCAAAACGTATAATCGCCGTCTTCTGTTATGGGTACGTATGATACCGCGTGGACTCCGATACTCTCAAGTGACAATTGTTCTTCGTTTCCATTTGGATAACGTACATATAACTCATAGTTGTCGTGGTTGGATACATCTAAAAAGTCTCTCAAGTGCCCCCATAATACATCGACTCTTAATTCTTCATCCGTATCATTTTCTTCCACTTGTATAAATAGTTCATGGGCTGAAATTTTTGATGGAGTTAGTAAAAACGTGAAACTAAAAGCAATTAGAAGAAAAAGAAATGATTTTTTCATAGAATCATTCACCTCTTGTAAGTCTTTTGTCTTGTTCGATACTTAAACAAAGCCGCTATGAACAACAAGATAGAAACTCCTAAGAAAGTGCGTATCCACAATGGAATTGCTTGAAGCACTTGTTCATTGTTATCTCTTATGAAGACCACTCGATGTCCTAGACCATCATCTGCTACAAAACGGTGTGGTGTTTGTTCTGAATCAAACTTATAATAACCGTTGTGATCTACTTTACCTTCAAAAAGGAACATGCCATTTTCGTTATAAGCTGTAACAGTCGCTAATTGAGCGTTTGTTCCATCATCGTAGCGAACATGTAAGGTGCTGCTATCTGTTTGCTCAATTATCATGCGATGCGCAGAAACAGGATCCGGAATAAGTACGACCATTAACGATAAACAAAAAACAAACACTAAAGTTTTTGAGCTTTTTTTCATTCTGGTTATACCACCTCCAATCAAACATCTCCTTTAAATAAATTCGGCTTCATTTCAAATAAATGCTTTACAGCAAATCCAGTTAAAATTCCTTCAAGCAGAGCTAATGGAAAATAAGCAAAAATGACAATTCGTATAACAGAAAATACTCCTTCCCCGTAACGTTGATCAGAAAATAATAGAAGAACAATTAAAAGTCCAACCCCTAAACCAATGGCAAGAAAACCTGAAAGGAATCCTCTTAGAAACAAGGAAGAATGGTAGAGGTAACGAGAGAGCCAATAAATAAATAAGGCGGGTAAAGACATTAGGATCATATTTGCACCGAGTGTTGTAATTCCGCCATGTTGAAACAATACAGCTTGTAAAATCAAGCCAATAAAGATACCAAGCGGGGCACGTTTTCCTAAAACCAAACCTAAAAAACCACCTAATAGTGGATGAACCGATGTAGGACCTATTGGAATGTTGATCAATGAAGCAACGAAAAAGGCACCCGTTAAAAGACTGATTCTAGGTATTTCTTCTTCCCTTACTCCCTTAATCGAATAGGCTAACAGGCCGAAAGCTCCAACTGTGGTCGTAAGCGCAACAGGTAGACTAATTACTCCGTCAGCGATATGCATTTATAATTTTCATCTCCTCCTTATTCCATAATTCGTTTTCAATCACTCTTTTTCGAGTGAAACCTGCAATAATTGATTCAATTAACTATATCGAAAGTAGCTATTGAATATGTTTGTCCGCCAAAAACTTTTTTCATTCTTTGTTGGACATGATTAAAAATTGAAAAGGGACATCTATACATTTTTCAAAACTCGGTGACTTTCAACTATACGAGGTTGTCCGCTTAATCATAATTTAGTAGAAGAGAGAAAGGAGGGAGGATGTTGAAGAAATATGGGCATAAAACCATTATTCATCATTTGAGTATTAACCATATTTCAGGAGGTGCTTCGATTAATTATGGCCCCACAATTCATAAAGGACATCAAGCCAATCAAAAGATCAATGCAGATGAAATCGTCATAGGGGATGAGTTTAATTTTGGAGTTATAAATGAAGAAAATGATTATGAAAAATGAAGATGAAAATAGATAACAGAAAACAACAAAGAAGAGTGGAGGAGCAAACAAAGTTCCATATAAAGAACCTCGCCTACTCCCATGATTATATTGCTACTTCATAAAGCCACTAATTAGCTTCCACATAGGGTTAACTTGATTATAAAAATTCACCGCTTTTCCAAGCCCTCCATTTATTTTACTAAGGCTTGGGAATGGAGAAGTTGGGTTACCACCAAACGGTTGCGGTCCACCTTGTATAGTTTGATCATGATCGTTTGGATTCGGTGAATTGTTTCCTTGGTTGCCTTCTTGTTTTTTATAAGCTTCTCCAACTGGGTAATCTTCTGGTCCAAAGAATGACTTTAAAAAAGGATGATTCATTGGTCCGTTACTTGGGATTCCAAAATTCATAAAAGATGGATGGAAAGGGTTTTCCATTTGAAATGGCTGTCCAGGTTGATTGGCATAGTTATCATAATTTGGGCCCGGTCCTTGCATCGGTGGAACTTGTTTGAAAAAGTTCTTGAAAAATGGAGTATTCATAGGAACTTGCTGCATCCCGAATTCAAAAGGGTTAAATCCAAGAGGAGACATTGGTGGCTTTGTGCGATGATTAGGTTGGTTAGGAAACATGTCATTCTCCTTTAATTCATTTATTTTTCTCGTTACGCTAGTGTATTCTGTTTATCGAAGAATGTCCGGGTGAATAACTAATGAAAATTGGTTTCACTGAATACTAATGTTGAAAAGACCTTAGTCACCTATCATGTAAAGATTCATAAAAATATAGAAGAAGCTAACTATGGGAGGGACTAAGGTGAACAGATATTGGCCGAATCATTGGAAGAAATCCTTGCCAAACTTTCTAGGGGAAGACTTTTTTTCCGCTTTTGAGAATATGGATGTTGAGAGTAGCAATAGTTCGCATGCTGACGTTAGCATGAACATTTATGAATCAGGAAACGAACTTCTATGTATCTTTGCTACGCCAGGATTAAAGTTGGAAGATGTTGATATTTATGTCTATGAAAAGACTCTTGAAGTTAGAGGGACTATTCATATTGATTACAACGGCTTCAGACTAGTACATCAAGAGATTCCGCAAGGACCCATTCAACGAACAGTTGAATTGCCATTTGCAGTCAGAGACGATAAAGTCGAAGCCATGTTTAAAAGCGGACATTTATTTATCCATTTACACCGATTATTTAGACCAAATCAATCAAATAACAAGGTAGTTGTTCAAAATTTAGATAAGACCAGCCGAAAGTAAGCTGGTCTCTTTTTATTGATGTAATAAGGCTTTCCCTATTGAATATATATGTGTTGGGGTGGACTTCGACTCCTTTCAGCATGTTTCATGCATCCTAGATTATGGAGAATAGAGGTGGTTTTTATTGGGCTTCTTTGACGATCATGGGTTGAGCTTTCGAAAGAAAAAAGCGCTCGAAAGTGATAGGCAATATGACTTATTGGGCCTTGAACAAGCAGAAAAGGAAGCAAAAATACCCGAAGTAGAGAACAAAAGAATTTTGGAAAGGTCCCTTAAGTATGGATTAGAAGCGGCCCCTTCAATTGGAGATCGCACCATATCAACGTTTACAAGGGAACCAAGACCGGCGTATGCTGGAATCCCGACTTTCTTACGTACGCCCTTTTTAGAAGATGTACGTAAAGTAGGTGACTATGATGTAGCTTTTATGGGTGTTCCTTTTGATATAGGTACTACCTATAGGGCAGGAGCAAGGTTTGGCCCTGAAGCCATTAGGCGTATCTCTAAACTTTATACGAGTTATAGTTATGAAAAAGGAGTAGATTTAGTCGAATCACTTAAAATGTGTGATGTGGGTGATGTGTTTACTATTGCTAACATTGAAAAAAGTTTTGACCAGATTTTCAAGGCCGTCTCCCACGTATTTGCTCAAGGAACGTTACCGGTCATGCTTGGTGGGGACCACGCGATAGGCTACCCTTGCCTTCGAGCGATTGCAGAGAATGTTGACGGTAAGGTTGGGATTATTCACATGGATCGTCATTTGGACTTACAAGAAAAAGACATGGATGAAAGAATGCATACGACTCCTTGGTTTCATGCAACAAATATCCCTAATGCTCCACCGGAAAACCTCGTTCAAGTTGGAATTGGTGGCTGGCAAGTTCCGAGAGAAGCTGTGCAAAACGTTCGGAAGTTTAATACGACCGCCATTTCTATTATGGATATTGAACGTCTAGGAATTGAAAAAGTAGCTGAAATTGCCCTTGAAAAAGCGTGGAAAGGAGCGAAAGCTGTTTACTTAAGTGTCGATATTGATAGTTTTGATGCAGGTTTCGTTCCAGGAACAGGTTGGCCTGAACCTGGAGGATTCACACCGAGGGAAGGATTAAAGTTCTTAGATTTAATAGCAAGAGAAGGAATTTGTGGATTAGAGGTTGTTGAAGTGTCTCCACCATACGATATAAGTGATAAAACCGCTTTGTTAGCTACTCGTATCATAGCAGATGTTTTGGCATCAATGGTCGACGCAGGAAAGTTAGGAAAGAAATTTTCTTAGTCCATTTTTCATTGAAGTGACTTGTTTATACTTGTCACTTCTCCTTCATTGTTTCATTTAGGAGGTGCAATATGAATGCCATTGAATTGGCTCATGTAACGTATGATTACCAAGATGGTACAAAGGCACTCGAGGATATTTCCCTACAAATTCCTATCGGTTCAAAAGTAGCCTTACTTGGACCGAACGGAGCTGGAAAATCAACCTTGCTTCACCATCTAAATGGGTTAAAGCTCCCTCAAAAAGGCAGCGTTAAGATTATGGGTAGTCCATTAACGAAAAAAAGTACGAAAACCATTCGTCAGAAGGTCGGACTAGTGTTTCAAGACCCCGACGATCAAGTGTTTTCAGGTACTGTTTTAGATGATGTCGAGTTTGGACCACGTAACTTAGGAATGTCCAAAGAAGAGATTGAGGATGTTTGCCGGGCTGCTTTAGGATCAGTTGGAATGTTAGAGTTTAAAACAAAAGCACCGTTTCATCTAAGCTATGGTCAGAAAAAAAGAGTGGCGATTGCCGGAATTTTAGCAATGAAGCCCGATATTGTGGTTTTAGATGAACCGATGTCCTATCTAGACCCACAAGGTAGGGATGAAGTAGCTGCCTTATTACAAGGCTTACACTTCATGGGGAAAACCATTTTACTATCCACACATGATGTTGATTTTGCTGCTTCATGGGCAGATACGATCATCTTAATGAAGGAAGGGAAGATACTGGCAACTGGAGGTCCTGAATTATTAGTAGATGAAACATGGATTAGAAAAGCAAATTTACATTTACCTGTCATTGCCAGATTATTTAGGATGCTTGAAACTGAAACATTGCCAAAAACGGAACAAGAAGCAGCGAGAATGCTTTATGAGATGATTCATTATAATAAAACATTTTAAGACGAGGAACTAAAAGGGATAGGCTTATCCTTCGTTGCCAAATTCAAGATCTTCCATTTGTTGTTCAAAGTTTTCTGTATCAATATCATTGAATTGAATTTTCCCATCTTCATTAAGAAATTTTTTTAAATCATCTAATTCACCTAATGCTGTCATACCGATCATTAAGTTGCCAGATAGCTCTTCAACCGTTAATTCTTGGATTTTATAATTGATATTTTCAATATTAATTGGTTTAATTTGCTCAACTTTTTCTTTCAATTCCTCTTTCTCTTTTTCTACTTTTTCAAGCTTCTCATGCAAGTCTTTTACTTGCTGCGATACTTGCTTTAGAAGATGTAAGTAATAATAGTCATTGTATTGATAGGGGCTTTGTTTCGCCGTAGGTTTACCAAAAGCTTCTGCTTCTAGATGATTCTCAGCTTCTTCTTCAACCAATTGTTTAGTATCCTCTTTTTCTTCGTCCACTTGATTGTTTTCTGATATTTGCGCAGGAAACGATTCATGTTGAGATGAATAGTATGGATAGACTGGTTGTTGTTCTGCCTGATAGTTAGAATAATACTGGTATTGAGGTTGATGATAGTATGCTTCTTGCTGCGGATAATAGGTTGTATATTGTGTATTATTGTATGGTGATTGAAATGGCTGACTAGGTTCTTGATACGCTGAATTCGATTGAACGGTGGGGTACCAATTATACATGCTATCCTCTCCTTACATGATCAAGTTACCTTTTACTCTGTTTCGGGAGGTACGTCTATGATTGGAACATCTACAAAAGGAAGATATTTTCCATTCTCATCATTTTCATCATTCAATTCAAGCTCATTTTCTTCATAATATGGCTTCGGAAACTGAGCAGTTGATGCATGATTTTGCGCCAGAACAGTCTTGCCTATATTTAACGAACCAATTGTGCTAATGGAATTAATACGTATATTCCTTATGTTAATCTGCATATAGTTCAACCCTCTCTAAACTTGAGCCTGTGCTTGATCTGCTACATCTGGGTCATTCACTAAATTAGCGTTATTAAACTGCAATGGTGAGAAGTTTGCATCCCCAGCTTGAGCATAACCGACATTCATTTTCACATTCGCTTGATGACCTTTGTGCAGTACATTTCCAAAGTTTACAGATGCATTGTTGGAGGCGCTGTTAATTCGAATGCCGAAAATATTATTTACATGTGTCAACTTCGATTCCTCCTATTAATCCTTTTCTTTATTTTATTCGTATGCTACAAACGTAATGATGTCACAGATACCAATAATACTTTTATCTTATGTATGAAAATAAATAGAGTGAATGTCTACATCTAAGTAATTATCATTTTATTCTCAAACGAAAAACAGAATTGCCAAAATGATTTAGCCATATTCTGTCTTTCATTTGGAATATTTAACAACGAATTTTATACTTGAGCTTGTGTTTGATCTGCTACATCAGGATCATTTGTTAAATTGGCATTATTAAACTGTAAAGGTGAGAAGTTCGCATCGCCGGGCTGAACATACCCTGCATTGCTTTTCACATTTGCTTGATGTCCCTTGTGCAAGGCATTACCTAAGTTCATGGATGCGTTATTAGATGTGTTATTGATTCGAATCCCAAAGATATTATTCATATGTGTCAACAATTTGACTCCTCCTAAAACATTAGTAATCTCAAAAATATATTGCTATCGTATGCGTGGAGAAAATAATAGTGAGTCACTGAGAGGTTTCTTTCAAGAGAAAGATTTTTGTTTTGAATAGCAAAAAATAAGTAGTTGAATACACATATATTGCTAATCTAATCTCAGGGGGACAAAACATGAAGATTTATGTTACGTATGAAGGAGAATCATTGTATGACGTGGCAAAACATTGTAATGTTCAAGTCGACGTATTACAGTCATTAAATAAGCACATAAAAAATCCGTCTTATATCAAAGGAAATACGCATATAACCGTTCCTTCTGTCATGGGAATTAACGGAATTATTAAAGATGATCAACTTCAGAAAACAAAAGGAAATGTATGTGCCTATGTACAAGATGAACCTGTCAAATATAAAAAAGTAAAGATCACACATTGGCCTTCTCAGGATTATTCCCATCCACATCCCAAAAACGGAACTCATGCATCAGAAATGTTTGACGATCAGCAACCAGTTCACCATCATACCCCGCAACAATACGCACCACAACATCCACCGAGCTACTACATGCCGCAACAATACAAGCAGTCAAAACACAAACAAAGGGGAAGCGGAAAGTATTATAACTAAATAAAAAGGAGTTCAATCATGACTAACAAGGTTATATTGAACTCCCTTTTCATCTAATACGATTAATCAAATCGAAACTTTTCCTGTACATTATTTTAAAAACTGCCAATCTATGTTACTAATAGAAGGTACATAATTGTAATTTGATTAAAAGAGGGATTCAAAATGACTGAACTATTCTCAAAAAAAATGAACGCTTTTCAAACGAGTATTTTTAATGAATTGGCTGCATACAAACGTAAAAAAGTGGAACAAGGATATCAAATGATTGACTTAAGTATTGGCAGTCCAGATTTACCACCACCTTCCTTTGTGATGGACGAGTTAGCTAACAAATCAAAAGACCCGTCTTTATATCGCTATGCCCTTACAGGAATTCCGGAATTACATCAAGCCATTTCAACTTATTATAGCCGTCAATATCATGTATCGATTTCTCCTGAAAAAGAAACATTAATGGTCATGGGTTCACAAGATGGTCTAGTGCATCTCCCATCTGTTATTACGAATCCTGGTGATATCATTTTAGTTCCTAATCCAGGGTATACCGCTTATGCTGCTGGTATTTCGTTAGCTGAGGCTGTTCCTTACTCTATGCCGGTATATGAGCATAATCAATTTCTCCCTGACTTAGAATCCATCCCTGTGCCTATACGAGAAAAAGCGAAAATGATGATTTTGAACTATCCTGGCAATCCGGTTCCTGCCATGGCAACGAAAACATTTTTTGAAAAGGTGGTTGCTTTCGCACGGAAATATAACATCATTGTTCTACATGATTTTGCCTATTCAGAATTATATTATGAAGAAAAACCAATTAGCTTCTTATCTGTTGAAGGAGCAAAAGAAGTGGGAATAGAATTTAATTCTCTTTCTAAAAGTTTTAATATGGCCGGTTGTCGGATTGGCTATGTAGTGGGAAATGAAATGGTAATTGAAGGTCTAAAACGCTTAAAATCCAACTTGGACTTTGGTGTATTTTTGCCTATTCAATATGCAGCCGTCCGAGCTTTAACAGATACTTCTCTTTTTAGTGAAGAGTTAAGAATGATATATAAAAGACGTCGAGATACGCTCGTAGATGGACTTCATACGATTGGTTGGGAAGTGGCCCGTCCAAGCGCCTCTATGTTCATTTGGGCGAAAATCCCCGCACCTTATCGTTCAACTCAGTTCAGCTATAAATTAATGGACGAAACAGGTGTAGTGACCATTCCTGGTGTTGCGTTCGGATCTGAAGGAGAAGGGTATACCCGAATTTCACTAGTTCAGCAAGAAGACGTCTTACTGTCAGCTATCCAAAAACTTAATTCAAGTAGCATCTTTCCTGCATAACTAAAACATTCGGCAAGTATAAATGATTCGCTAATAATAAACCCTACCTAATAGAATGACCATTTTGACTAAGAAAAGAGGGTATATAATGAATCAAGATTATGATAAAATAGCAAAAATTCAACAAAAGCATAAAACTCCTTATCTTGGTGGGGCAAACAAGCCAAAATTAGGTGTGGAAGATCAAAATGCATCCACGAATTCAGGAATCTCTGTAGGCGCAGAGGGTAGAGATGTAAGAGAAAAGAAGTAATTCTTCTACATTCCAAAATAATTAGTAACAAGACCCATATATTGTAATGTGGGTCTTGTTGCATTTCCCGAAATTTGATTTAGTGAATAGAAAAGGATGTGGAAAAGAATGACTACGCAATATGTATGGTACGCGAGTTACGGTTCTAATTTAAATCGAGAACGCTTCTTATGTTACATTCAAGGAGGAAAACCGGAAGGCTCTGACAAAGAAGAGATCGGTTGCCAAGATCCTTCTTTGCCTTTAAAAGAAGCAACTCATTTACTTGAATATCCATTGTATTTCGCCATGAACTCGAAGCGTTGGCAAAACCAAGGAGTAGCGTTCATCGGTATACATCAAGACAACCGCTATAAAACTTACAGTAGAAAATATTTAATTACTGTAGGGCAATTTATGGACGTGGTTAAGCAAGAAAACAACGGCATTGAATTGGATATTAATTTAAAAGAAATAGAAACAAAAGGATACAAAACAGTTAGAAATTCTTGGTACGGAACGATTATGTATTTAGGATCAGAAGATGGCCATCCAATCTTTACTTTCACCTCTTCTTGGGACTTGAACGTTGATTTTATAAAACCTTCTCTTGAATATCTGCGTATGATAATTGGAGGATTACGAACCTATATAGAATTAGGCGAAGCTGAAATCATAGACTATTTAAAGAATAAACCCGGAATCATACATAACTATACTTATAAAGAACTTCAAATGATAGTTAGAAACATGTAATCATAATTTCCTACTACTAATTGAACATACATTTCTTAAGAGATCGGTACACACCTGATCTCTTTTTTCTTGTAAAAATGTGCTCATCCAACTCTTCCTCTGTTCATAAGTTGTATAGAAGGATCATGCCAACATTATTCATCTAGATTACTGTAATACAACCAAAGCTTGGGGGTGCAGTATGAAAGTTAAGAAGTCACTAAATTTCATCTATGAACATGAAGATTTTTTACGTAGACAGTTTAATATTTCCAAGAAACATGCGCTCCATGCTCTTGAAGGAGTTTGCTCTACGGTAACTTGGTTACAAACCTCTATTTATAAAGAGATCATCTCAGATTTGACATGTTATATTACAGATGAACCAATCAACTTTCCAGGTGAGTTAGCGATTGATGATGTTGGGGAGTTTCAGCCTGTTATTTATATCAATGTGCTGTCAGTAACAGAGTGTTTTCAAAATAAGGAATATGTACTTGATATGAAAAAAGACGAAACAACCTGTTTTGAATATGCTGCTTTTGTTCTTTTACATGAAGTTGGTCATTACGTTCACGCATTGATGGGAGGGACTGGATCAAATAAAAAAGAGAGACTATTTGATTATTTTGACCGAGGGGAGTACTATTATGAGCGCTTTATCGACAGTATGATAGACGGTAATACGTACGATGAAAAAAAGCGTTACCGGAATATTCCTCATGAAAAAGCAGCTGATAATTTTGCGCGACAATATGTTGATTTCGTTTGTGATCAATAATCTTTTTCTATTAGTGATCATGATGAATAATTCATATCCCCTAGGGTAAACCAACTATTAGTTGGTATCCTTAAGGAGGGGATTAAGTATGACGGTTATTGAAATAACCATTCGTACAACTGTTGCCTTTGTTATTTTATATATTTTATGTCGACTTTTAAACAAGAAGTTAATTGCGCAAATGACCTTTTTTGATTACGTAGCTGGAATTACAATTGGATCAATTGTAGCTAGCTCCATGATTATGAAAGATGTTCCAATCTTTATTAGTATGGTCGGTTTGCTTCTATTTTGTTTTTATACTTTTGTAACAAGTGTTATCGCAATTAAAAGTATGCGCGGTAGAAAAATACTAGAAGATGAACCAACATATTTAATGAAGGATGGGCAAGTGTTAGAAGAAGGATTAAAAAAATCTCGGTTCACAATTGATAGCTTGTTAACGAACTTACGAAAAAAGAATGTGTTTAATATTGATGAGGTTGAAACGGCTATATTGGAAACGGATGGGCAAGTTAGTGTACTTAGAAAAGCTCCTTATTTGCCTGCTATGCAAAAAGATGTATTCAACGTTCAACCTGACCGAGGTGTTGGTCAAGCCTTTATCATTGATGGGAAAATTTTATCGAAAAGTTTAGAGCTTCTTGGCAAAGATTTAGACTGGGTAAGAACGGTTTTAAAAATGAATAATGTATCCAAAATTGAAGATGTTTTTTATGCACAACTAGATAGACAAGGTGTTGTATATATCGATACCAGAACAGATACTGTTTAAATAAAAAATAAGTAAGAAAGAGGCTGGGACAAAACTATGGTGTTTAACTGAGAATACGATCGGTTCACAATTTTAGCGAAGTATACTTCCGGAGCGATTACAAGCATTAACTATCGTAGCGTCGGATTTCTCATCACCCAAAACTCTTTTGTCCCAGTCTCTTCTTAATTGGTATGAATCAAACACCATTTCCTGTATAATAACGTGGTAACCTTGTTAAGTTCGCTTAAGGGGGAGGTGGTAAAGAGTGAATAGTCAATTTCATACGAGTATCGAACAAGCATCTGATCACATATTAGATGTAATCAGTAAGCAAATTGATGTTAACACATTTTGTGTAGCGAGTAACAATCGAAAGACTAGCCTTATCTTCAGCGCGTTTCATCGAAACGAGCATTTATTTGATGCGGGGACTAGCTTGCCTTTTTTAGACGCTTACTGAAGCATTATTATACAAGCAGGGCGGGACCCTGTTATTATTAATGATACATCAACACATCCTGTTGCCTCTAAGCTAGAAGTGACAGAAGGATTAAACATTAAAAGTTTTCTAGGTGTTCCTATTGTTTTAAAGGATGGTAGTATTTTTGGGACATTATGTGCGATAGCTACAACACAATACTCTTTTTTAGAGAAAGACATAGTATTATTGCAATCAATGGCTTCATTCCTTGCTTATTATATTGAATTAGAAACTTCAGAGAATCTATACCGTCAACTCGTTGAAAAATCACCCGATGGAATTATGGTTGAGAAAAACGGTGAATTAATCTATGCCAACCCAGCAACAGCAGAGTTTTTTGGAAGAAGTACCGTTGGAGAGAAGCTATCAGACATTGTTCTTCCAGGGGAAGATTTCGGAATCGTTAATAGAGAAACTCAAAAAACTTCTATAGATGTCGGTAGTACGAAACAACAAAAGTTACTTCAGGCGGATGGATCATTTCTAAACATTGAAACGATTGAACAGCCACTTTCATATAAAGGTGAACCAGCGACACAAATTATGATTCGAGATATTACATACAGAAAGCAAGTAGAGGATTTAATTAACCAATCTGAGAAATTGTCAGTAGCAGGACAATTAGCTGCAGGAGTGGCTCATGAAATACGAAATCCATTGACAGGGATCAAGGGGTTTATTCAACTTTTAAAAGCAACCGCTCAAGAAAATCACCGTTATTTTGATGTTATGATGTCCGAAGTAGAGCGGATAAATGAAATCGTAAATGAATTTCTTTACCTAGCTAAACCAGAAGTTCATTCCCTTGAAAAACATGACCCACTTGTACTCATTGAAGAGGTAGTCATGCTTTTAAATACGCAAGCAATCATGCACAATTTACAACTTCAGATCAATTTCGGTTCTGATATACCCGAAATTAAATGTGAGAGCAATCAGATCAAACAAGTTCTAATCAATGTTATTAAAAATGCTATGGAAGTTATGACTACTGGTGGAGAGATTTACATCACAGCTGAAAAATCAGAGGGTAACGTTAAAATTGTGATTTGTGATGAAGGGAAAGGGATCTCAAAAGAACGACTAGCCCATTTAGGTGAACCCTTTTATACAACAAAGGAAAAAGGCACGGGATTAGGTCTAATGGTATCAAGAAAAATTATTCACGAACATAATGGGTCACTCTCTTTTGCTAGTATTATTAATAAAGGAACAACTGTTACCATACTTTTGCCTATTACTTGACTTGACCAACCGATACTTCGGTTGGTCTTTCTTTCGTAAAGACTGATTCATGGATACTCTTTTTTGTGAGATTTGTCATCGGCAATCACCTCATAAATCATTAGCTTTCCAATCATAAGTTTTTTTTATGATTGAGATAATAAAAACCAATTTGACTTATAGGAATTCTAAAGATACGATTGAATTAATCATTTTATATAGGAAAAATTGTTGAAAAGAGTCACATACTAAAATGATCTATATATTATAAGATTCTTTGTGAGGTGGATAGTGTTGCAACTTCAGGTAATGAACAGTCCGTTTAGTCAGGAGCAGGCAGAGCTCCTAAATCGCCTTCTGCCGACATTAACTGAGTCTCAAAAAGTCTGGTTGACAGGTTATCTCGCTGCTTCTCAAGTCGCTACAGCGGCAGGAGCAACTGAGCAACCTCAATCGCCAGTTACAGCTGGTGCAGCTCCGGTTGTCGAACAACCAATATCGAAAGAAGTAACCATTCTCTTCGGTTCGCAAACAGGAAATGCACAAGGTCTTGCAAAAAGCACAGGAAAAACGCTTAGTGACCGTGGATTCGATGTAACCGTATCATCTATGAACGATTTTAAACCAAACAATTTAAAGAAGCTACATAACCTACTGATTATCGTCAGTACGCATGGTGAAGGAGAACCACCTGATAATGCTATTTCATTCCATGAATTTCTTCATGGGAGAAGAGCGCCAAAGGTACCAGACCTTCGATATTCTGTATTATCACTTGGAGATAGTTCTTACGAGTTTTTCTGTCAAACAGGTAAAGAATTTGATCAAAAATTGGAAGAGCTTGGAGCTACAAGGCTTCACGATCGTGTAGATTGCGATCTTGATTTTGATGAGCCTGCGGCAGAATGGATAGAAGGAGTATTAGCTGGGTTAAATCAAACTCAAGGCAGTGCTTCCACACCAGTTGTTCAAACTGCAATTTCTGAATCTACAGAATCAGTTTATTCAAGAACGAACCCATTTAAAGCTGAAGTTCTTGAGAATTTAAACTTAAATGGACGTGGTTCCAACAAAGAAACGCGCCATCTTGAGTTGTCACTAGAAGGATCAGGATTAACATTTAAACCAGGAGATAGTGTCGGTGTCTATCCAGAAAATGAGCCTGAACTAGTAGACAAGTTACTGAAAGAATTAAAACTAGATTCTAATGAGAACGTGCAAATTAATAAGCAAGGAGACGTTCGCTCCTTAAAAGAAGCACTTTCGTTAAATTTTGAAATTACTGTGCTAACTAAAGCAATCATTGAACAAGCTGCAGTATTTTTAAGTAATAAAGACGTGCAAGACCTTCTACAAAATAGTGACAAAGTAAAAGAATATATTAATGGTCGTGACTTACTTGATCTTGTTCAAGATTTCGGACCATGGACCGGATCCGCACAAGATCTAGTATCGATCTTACGAAAGTTACCATCCCGTCTATATTCAATTTCGAGTAGCTTAACTGCTAATCCTGATGAAGTTCACTTAACTATTGGTGCTGTACGTTATGAATCACATGGTCGCGAAAGAAATGGTGTATGCTCTATCTTAACGGCCGAGCGAATACAACCTGGTGATACGCTTCCTATTTATATTCAAAATAACGAAAGCTTTAAATTACCAGAAAATCCAGAAACACCAATTATTATGGTTGGACCTGGTACAGGAATTGCGCCGTTCCGTTCATTCATGCAAGAGCGTGAAGAAACGGGAGCCGAAGGAAAATCTTGGGTATTCTTTGGTGATCAACACTTTGTTACAGATTTCTTGTATCAAACAGAGTGGCAAAACTGGTTAAAAGATGGTGTTTTGACAAAAATGGATGTTGCGTTTTCACGTGATACGGAAGAAAAAGTATACGTTCAACATCGCATGTTAGAACATAGTCGTGAACTATTTGATTGGATACAAGAAGGTGCTACATTCTATGTTTGTGGCGATGAGAAAAAGATGGCTCATGACGTTCATGAAACGTTACTTACCATTATTGAAAAAGAAGGAAATATGAGTCGTGAACAAGCAGAAAGTTACCTTTCTGATATGCAACAACAAAAACGTTATCAACGAGATGTATATTGATTTTGCTAGTGGAAGGAGTTTTATAGATGGTCAATAAATTAGTATTAAAAGCGCCAGAAGGTCCTCCAAGTGATGTTGAACGCATTAAAGAGGAAAGTAATTATTTACGAGGCACACTTGCAGAAACGATGTTAGATCGAATTAGTTCAGGAATTTCTGACGATGACAATCGTCTTATGAAGTTCCACGGAAGCTACTTGCAAGATGACCGCGACCTTCGTAATGAGAGACAAAAACAAAAACTGGAACCAGCTTATCAATTTATGTTACGTGTACGTACTCCAGGTGGGGTATCTACACCAGAACAATGGCTTGTTATGGATGAGCTAGCTCAAAAATACGGAAATGGCACATTAAAGTTAACAACACGTCAAGCGTTTCAAATGCACGGAATTTTAAAATGGAACATGAAGCAAACGATACAAGATATTCATGCATCTATGTTAGATACGATTGCTGCATGTGGAGATGTTAACCGTAACGTTATGTGTAATCCAAATCCAGACCAATCTGAGATTCATGAAGAAGTGTTTAAATGGTCTAAGCAATTGAGTGACGATTTGTTACCACGTACGAGAGCTTATCATGAGCTATGGCTTGATGAAGAAAAAGTAGCTGGAACTCCGGATGTAGAAGAAGTAGAACCTATGTATGGTGCTCTTTACTTGCCGCGTAAGTTTAAAATTGGAGTAGCGGTTCCACCGTCAAATGATGTTGATATCTTCTCACAAGATCTAGGATACATTGCTATTGTGGAAGACGACAAACTAGTTGGTTTTAACGTTACCATTGGTGGAGGAATGGGAATGTCACATGGTGACAAAGAAACATATCCTCAGCTAGCAAAAGTAATTGGTTTCTGTAAACCTGAACAAGTGTATGATGTTGCTGAAAAAATCATTATGATTCAACGTGACTACGGAAACCGCTCGGAACGTAAAAATGCTCGATTCAAATATACGGTTGATCGCCTTGGTTTAGATACAGTAAAAGAAGAGTTGGAAGAGCGTCTTGGTTGGAAGCTAGAAGAAGCCAAGCCATTCCACTTTGATCATAATGGAGATCGTTACGGCTGGGTTAAAGGAAAAGGAAATTGGCATTTCACTTTATTCGTCCAAGGTGGCCGTATTACGGATCTTGAAGATTATAAGTTAATGACAGGTTTACGTGAAATCGCGAAAATTCATAAAGGGGATTTCCGTCTTACTGCTAACCAAAACTTAGTTATTGCCAATGTTTCAAGTCAGAAAAAGAAAAAAATCAATGAACTAATTGAAGAATATGGCTTAACAGACGGTAAGCATTATTCTGCGATTCGCCGTAGCTCACTTGCCTGTGTTTCACTTCCAACATGTGGATTGGCAATGGCGGAAGCAGAGCGCTATTTACCTGAACTTGTTGATAAAATTGATGAGATCGTTGATGAAAGTGGCTTACGAGGTAAAGAAATTACAATCCGCATGACAGGTTGTCCAAACTCCTGTGCTCGTCCTACATTAGCTGAGATTGGATTTATCGGTAAGGCGCCTGGTAAGTACAATATGTATCTTGGCGCAGCTTTTGATGGTAGTCGTTTGAGCAAAATGTATCGTGAAAATATTGGAGAAGAGGAAATTTTAAAAGAATTAAACGTCCTTATTCCTCGTTATGCAAAAGAACGTGAAGAAGGCGAACACTTTGGAGATTTTGTGATTCGTGCAGGCGTTATTAAAGCGACGACGGATGGAACGAATTTTCATAATTAATGTGAAGATAAGGCAGGAATTTATTCCTGTCTTTTTTCTATATATGTATTAGGTATGATAGAAATAGGTCAGATCTAGTTTATTTATCCGATCTGAAAGGTTGGTCTGTTTTGTGAATAATGAATTTATTTGTAGCAAAAAGTGTCCGATTTGTAAAAGTGACAATCAATGTGGCTTAGAATCATGTTGGTGTACGAACGAATACTTCCCACATGAAGTTTTCGAATTGATCCCTAATGAATTTAAGGGCAGGTCTTGTATATGCAAACCTTGTCTAGAATCGTTTAAGAAATGAACTGCAAGCGGTTACTCATTGTATACTTATACAAAAAGAAATAATCCCCGAATATATAGAAAAAGGAGGGGATTATTTCTTTTTTATTTCTTCTCACTATTTATGATCCTAAATGTAAATTCTTGGTCATCTGCATCATGATAAGCTTTCACTAAACCTATTTTAGAAACATCCTGTTTGAAAATTTCTTTATATTTGATTTTAATCTCAAAATCATCTTTAAAAGGGAATGGGGCAATCGACAGTTGTTCCGTATTTATCCAACTTGCAGTAAGTTCCATATCTTTCGTAAATGGAAGTAAGGCTGAATTTTTAAATTGATAACTTTTCTGCTGACCAGGCTTATTCATACATAGATATAAAGACAAGTGATCACAAAATTGAAGCAAATCAAAATGAGAATGTAGTAAACTTTGGTGCCATCCAGGATTAATTTTAAGATCGTTTTTTAGTTTTTTTTGTCTATCTTCTTCGTGTGACAAGAACCATTGGTATTCATTGTCATTGGAAGTTAATAAAGCACAAAAATGAAGACTACAAAGTAAGGCTGCGTATGAATTTTCTCTTTCCACTTCATCTATCCCATGTTTATAGTGCACTAGTTTAGGTACAAGTGGGAAATCGATAAACGAATATGGCTTCTTACTTAAATCATTCCAAAAAGGTGTATGATCTAAGGCTATCCAGCCTCGATCATGTTGATAGACACTGTATATAACGTCGTTTCTATTTTTAGATTTTTGAAAAATGTCATCATTCCAATTTTCAGCTAGTTGACCTGAAATATAGGCATGGTCATGTTGTTTCACTAAAATGTAGCTATTTATTTTTTCACGAACAATCACCAGTGTTCCCCCTCACCCTGCGATTTTCTTTACTACTTCTATATTAATATGCTTAACCCTTTATTATGGCAAAGATGAAGTATGATCCGTTTTAGCAGCTTAATGTTGGAGTGATGATTTGAATTTTTAAATTACTAGTTACGTATCTATTCAAATTGATGACTCGCACATATAGTAATATAGTTCCGTTTCCACCATATAGACTCTACATTATATACGCATTTTGACATTCATCAACACATGCAACGATTCATATTTCATTATTGATTTTGAGGTGACCATGTTATGAAACATGTTAAACGTAATATATTACTCAATCCAGGTCCTGCAACCACAACTGATAGTGTCAAATGGGCACAAGTCGTACCTGATATTTGTCCACGTGAAGCTGATTTTGGAAATGTAATGAAGTTTATTAGTAATGAACTTACTGCCATTGTTGCTAATCAAAATCAGTATTCAACCATTTTATTTGGTGGATCAGGAACGGCTGCAGTCGAATCCATCTTAAGTTCGGTTATCGATACAAACGATACAGTCTTGATTATCGACAATGGTGCATATGGTAAGCGAATGTGTGAAATTGCAAAGGTTTATGGGTTAAATACTGTTATATACCATAGCCCTTTAGATGATGGCATCGACCTTGGTGCGCTAGAAACCGTGATACGAGAATGTGACAAAAAAATAACCCACCTTGCTGTCGTTCATCATGAAACAACTACGGGCCTGCTCAATGACATTGAAGCAATTGGATCTATCTGTAAAAAGTATGACCTTGAAATGATTGTTGATGCCATGAGTTCATTTGCTGCTATCCCTATTGATATGACTAAAATGAATATCCATTATTTGGCTGCAAGTTCAAATAAGAATATTCAAGGAATGGCTGGAGTTTCTTTCGTTATAGCAAATACACACTCGTTAGAATTGAGCAAAGATCTCCATCAAAAGAACTACTATTTACATTTGTATAGTCAATATGATTATTTTTCGAAAACTAGTCAATTGCGATTCACACCGCCTGTCCAGACACTTTATGCACTGAAACAGGCTATTATTGAATTAAAACAAGAGGGCATGAAAGAAAGGTATAATCGATATTCTGAATCCTGGAATACCTTAATAAAAGGAATTTCCAAATTAGGACTTCGCTTTATGATACCGAAAAAACATCATTCAAAATTAATTACTGCTATCTATGAACCAGAATGCAGTAAGTTTGACTTTAATGACATGCACGATTATTTTTATCGAAGAAATTTCACCATTTACCCAGGTAAACTGAATCAGTTTGATACATTCAGAATTGCTAACATAGGAGAGATTACGTGCAAGGATATAAACGTGTTTTTAAGCCTATTAGAAAGTTATCTTCAAAGTATAGGGTATGTAGCAAAGAAATAATTCCTTTTAAGAAATAGTACAAGGGGAAGGTGGTTATCATGGCTAAAATAGGAAAAAATAAGTATGTAAGATATTTGTTATTAAAGGAATCTGAAAAACTAGCTCCGCATTTACCTGAAACAATAGGTTTTTCCCAATCAGCTTTATGGGAAATGCTAAGTAAGTATAGTCATGTAATATTAAAGCCGGTTATAGGACAGAGAGGAAAAGGGATTATTAAAGTTTCATCAATGGACTCCGAAACCTATGAAATCCACTCGGAATTGGAAAAAACATTGATTAGAGGAAAAAATGAAACTTACGAATATTTATTAACTAAAATAGGGAATCAATCCTATATGATCCAATATCGAATTGCCCTTGCAGAAATCAATGGGTGTCCTATTGATTTACGAGTCATGGTTCAGCGAAAAAAAATAGAGGATCCATGGAAAGTCACTGGAAAAGCAGTCAAAGTTGCTGGAAGTGGATTTATTGTGACAAATAACGAAAGAAGTAACGGAACTATCTTGTCTGTAAAAGAAGCAATGGAACAGCTATCTATTAATAAACAGACAAAACGAAAAATATTAAAGAAAATAGATCAGGTTACAATCGATGCAGTTGAAGTTTTAACTCAATATATGCCTAATCATAGGGCTTTTGGTTTCGACATTGGAATAGATAACACAAATCACATTTGGATTATTGAGGCGAATCGCTCTCCAATGGTTTCTCATTTTAAGAAACTTAGTAATCAAAGACAATATGAACGGATTATGAGGTATAAGAAAGGGGAGTAATCCATGGAACTTTCTAATACTCCAGTAATCGGTATTTTTAGCAAAAATCGTGATGTAACAAGGTTGAAAAACCAAAGAATGTCTTTTAAAATCAAGGAGATTGTAGAGGCAAATGAAGTCGCTCAAACAACCATATACTTTTTCTCAGCTTCTGACGTTAACCTTCATACGAACAAGATAATGGGCATGTATTATAATAAGAAAGAATGGGAGCAGAAAGAATTTCCTTTTCCAGATGTGCTTTATAATAGAGTGGCAAAAGGACTTGATGTACCAAAATATATAAAAATACGAGATGCTTTTCAAAGGCAAGGTGTCAAATTTATAAATGCTAGTAGTAATTTTGATAAGTGGGAAGTTTACAGGATTATTTTTAATAACGGAGATTTAAAAAAACACCTTCCTTATACCAAGTTATTCAAAAAACCGAATAACCTTAAAACGATGTTTCAAACATCTGATACGATCTACTTGAAAACAACCGACGGTAGAAGAGGGAAACAAATTATGCGTGTACAGCGCTCTTGTAACGACTATGAATATCGGTATATTTTTCAAAATAATGTAGTCATTAACAAAGTAAAACAATTTAATGACTTATGTGAGGTAATCTCAGATTTTTTTGGAGAACAAAAAATTATCATGCAGCATGCGATTGATTCACATATGATATCTGGTCGACTTGCTGATATGCGTTGTGAAGTCCAAAGAAATGGCAAAGGAGAAATAGAGATCATAGGAACAGCTGTTCGTTTAGGTGATACATCATCCCCCGTATCATATACAAAGCAATCCATATACTATCCATTTTCAACATTTTTATCTGATCAACTACATTATAGAAAAGAAGAATGCGAGAAAATGGAAGCTAAGGTAAAACGGTTTATTTTTACAGTATATAAAACGATTGAATCAGCTTACGGATCTTTTGGAGAAATGGGAATAGATTTTAGTATAGATAAGAAAGGGAAAATCTGGTTTATCGAATGTAATGCTACTTCAGGAAAAACGTCTTTAAGGAAGGCATTTGGAGACAGTATTGTTAGAAAGTCTTACTTAAACCGTTTAGAATATGCTAAATATATAATGGATTCAGACAGATCATAATTTCATCCAGCGCAAAGGGATGACAGAAACGAGCCTCTAGGCTCGTTTTTTTAATTGATCAAGTTCACACATATGTAAAAAACAACTATATTGGTATTACTCTTGAAATTATTAAAAGAAAAAAGACATCTAGCAAGGGAGGGGACTAGATGTCATAAAGTAAGTTTATTTATTTTTATCTTGATTACGTTTGCTTCTTTGTTTAGCTGTTGGCATATCGGGCATTTCATTAACTGAGATGACATTTGAGACCTTCTTGTTTGGCTTTTTCCAGTACTGTTCATTATTAGGCAAATCATCGAACCAACTTGCATCATCTGGGCAATCTAATACCATAAATTTCCCATATTCATTATCTCTTGATTGATGATATTTCAAATACGCTTTTCCATCTTCAATTGCTAATATTTCAATTTTACCAGAGGTATGGCTCATGGAAAGTCTAACACGTTTCCCTAATCCTGAAGTCCTCGCTTTAGCTTCTTCTACAATTTCGTATGCTTCTTTGAGGGAGAGAACAAAAGACCGATTTCCAGCAACAGGGCGATTGATAAAGAAGTAATAAGGAGTTACCCCTGCCCATGATAATTTATCTAATAACTCTCCTAACACAACCGGGTCATCATTAATGCCTTTTAATACAGGAGTTTGGTTTACAATAATTGCTCCTGCGTCGTGTAAAGCTTTAAAGCATTTTCTGGCTTCATCGGTTATTTCTCTAGGGTGATTGATATGAGCCATGATATAAATTCTTCGTTCTTCAGTTGAGTATTCTTTAATTAACTCAAGCAGGCTTTCATCTTCATAAATTCTCATTGGATTGAAAACAGGGATTTTTGACCCTAAACGAATGATTTTTACGTGATCTATAGCCCTTAGCTGTTCGATAATTAGTCTAAGCTTCTTTGTGGCTAAGACTAATGGGTCACCACCTGTAAGCAAGACATTATTGATCTCAGGAGTGTTGGCAATATATTCAATGCCTTCACTAACATCTGACATCGCTTCCTTTACATCTGATCTAAATAAACGTTTTCTGAAACAATACCTACAATAGGCACCACAAACTTCCGAACAGATTAATAAGGCTGTCGTTTGGTATTTATGTTGACAACCTTTAGCAACATAATTTGTATCCTCATCGGAAGCGTCCCAGCGTCCGTATTCATCTAACTCACTTTCTGATGGGATAACTAACCTTTTTATTGGATCATTAGGGTCCGTCCAGTCGATTAAATTTAAATAATAGTCATTTATTCGGAATACATATTTTTCAGTTACTTTTTTTAAGGCAATTTTTTCTTCTTCTGTTAAATTGCCTATTTTTTCGATATTAGCAATGTATTTAGGATTCATATCAAATTTTACACCTCTCCATAATTATTAGTATATGGTGACTGTAACCTAATAGATAATAGTTATAATTAAAGTCAAAAATTAATAGAAGAGCTTAATTCCCTTTAAAATAAATAAACTTCGCATACTCTAGTAAGTTCAAAAATGATCGTGTAATGGTTTTTTCATCGTATGCTTTTATAAATGATTTTTTTGCAGAGAATGCATTACACTCAATAAACCATAATTGGCCATTTCTATCTAATCCGAGATCAATTTCAATTTCGCCGAATGGACCATATTCTTCTTCAATAGAAGTATATAATTGTACCAATATGTCCTCTATTTTGTTACGTATCATATTAATCTCTTTTTCTGAATTAGAGAGAATGACTTTAAAGAAATCGTTAAAGGGAAAACTGTCACCATGGGTAGAAATAGGGGAGAACTGTTGACCTATACGAACCGGAATAGCTGCCACTTCTATTTCTCCTTTTCCATTTCGCTGTACTTCAGCTCGTAGGTCAATAATTCGGTTATCTATTTTTACTAGATCAATTGCATCTTGAATAATAATATTTGATTCTCCAAAAAATTCTTTTAGAATGTCTATAATTTCACTCGTTTTATTAACTTGAATGATTGTGAGTGTGTTAATAAAAAAAGAACATTCATAGCCATTTTGTTTTTTTTCAATACTTACAACTTTTCTTCCACGGGATCCTCTTGTTGCTTTGATATATAGTTTCGTTCTTTTTTTTAAGAATGTTTCGAAATCTTTTGTTGTAATATCCTGAGCTTTCTTAAAAAAACGAGTGGTTGGTAAAAAAGGCTGCAATTCTTTTTTCTTAGCTAGAGATTGATAAACATCCCATTTATTAAACCCCGAAAGAGTATTGATTAACAGGACTCCGTTTGTCTGAAACGTATTAATTGCCTTGGTTACGTTTAACGAACCCCTATAACCACGGTTATACACTATATTTGGAAATAAAAAGCTTTTTTGTTTCCACATTTCATCTTGATAATCGAAATATAGCCCAGCAATGGTTTTATCAGCATAATTTATATCTCGTGGAGAAAAAAAATAAAGGGTTATCCCCGCAATCTTGTTTGCTCTTGCCATGTGAGTATATTTTAAATGAAATTCTTGCCGCATTAGTTTGCTTACATTACTCCGCGAAATTAGTACGCCTACAATGGGTTTTTTATAGGATGTATTTAGACTTGCTCTATTCATTCTACGTCACCCTCTTTAGCTTATGACATTGACTGCTATTTGTGAAAGTATTGGTAATTTACTCTTATGTGCTCTAAATTGACGTATGAATATTTTCTGTCATATGTGACGTGTTTTTTTGCTAAAGAGGAGTTTGCTATTGATAAAATACACTTTTAGAAAGCGTACAAAAATAAAATATAAATAACCATTAAAAAAATAGGTTCTTTATTAACAATACTTTTAATTATTCAGGGTCTGATTTCATAATAAATTTAGCATACTCAATAGGGTTTAAGAATGCTTGAAAATACGTTTCTTGGTCATATGCTTTATATAAGGAAACTTTTGCAGATTTTGCATTTGGTTCAATGAACCAAATGTCCCCATTTGTATCTAGACCGAAATCAATTCCTATTTCTCCAAATGGACCGTAAATTTCTTCGATTGCTTCATACATGTCATATAAGAATGTTTGGAATCGATCTTTTATTAAATATATTTCTTCAGGGCGATAATATAAGACTTTCTCAAAAAACTGTTCAAGAGTATAAGCGGAAGAATGAGTAGTAATAGGAGAATTCTTCACTCCTGTCCGAGCCGTAATACCTGTTATTCCTAAATTTCCTTCCCCATTCCTTTGTAACTCGGCACGAAAATCAATATTGCTATTTTCTATCTTTAATAAGTTGATGCCCTTTTGCATGATAAAAGGCCTATCTTTAAAAAACTGCTGGATAAATGTGAACAATTCATGGAAGTCTGAGGCTTCTCCTGTAAATAAATGGTCATCTCTGAAATATTTATACTGATATCCATTGGATTCTATACTCTCTATACATAAAACACTTCGTCCTCTTCCACCACGAGCAGCTTTTAAATACACCTTTGGGTGCCGTTTTAGAAAGGTAATTAATTCTTTTTCATCACTAAACCATTTTGATTCTGGCAAGTATTTATTAACTTTTTCATTTTTAAGAAGGCTCGTATAAACGTCACCTTTATTAAAATAGGAAATGGAATTAATTTTTTTTATCCCTTTTCGGTCAAACTCACGTCTTATTTGCTCTGACAAGCTCTTTGTATCTCGGGTAGCAAGACGGTCATATAATACATCAGGTAAAGGAAAGAGTTTCTTTTCCCAAACCCCTTGTTCGTCCATAACCATCCCTTTTACAGCTTTTGAGAAGAAGACATTTTTGGCAGAAAAGAAATAAAGGGTCACATTTGCCACTTTAGCTGCTCGTGATAGTTGAACAAGACGGTCATAACCTCTCATGGAATGGTCGCCTTTCATTAATTTATTAATAACTCGATTTGTTACAAGAACCCCGATTATTATTGAATCAGAAGTTGCCATTTCTTTATTTCACTCCCTTCTCAACACTATTTATGTTCATTTCCTTGAAACGGAAACGGCATATATAAGGGTTAAGAAAATAATTGAAAACTTTATTTGAAATGCGCCAATGTCCCTTTCAAATTGATTGCTTCTTAATAGAATAATGTAAATGTATTGTAAACCACTTTGCATTCATTCTATTGCACCTTTTGAGGAGGTTTAAAAGTGAAAAAAACAAAGCAACTTCGATCCTTGCTCAACTCTCCGCAGTTAGAGTTTCTAATGGAAGCACATAACGGTTTATCTGCAAAAATAGTGGAAGAAACCGGCTTTAGCGGAATTTGGGCTAGCGGTCTATCGATTTCAGCTAGTTTGGGAGTTAGAGATAATAATGAAGCGTCATGGACTCAAGTGTTAGAAGTATTGGAATTTATGAGCGATGGTACATCCATACCTATTTTACTAGATGGAGATACAGGTTATGGCAACTTCAATAATGCAAGAAGGTTAGTTAAGAAGTTAGAACAACGCCAAATAGCTGGTGTGTGTATAGAGGATAAATTGTTCCCTAAAACAAACTCATTTATAAATGGTGATACACAGCCTCTTGCTGATATTGAGGAGTTTAGTGGAAAGATAAAAGCAATGAAAGATACTCAAACAGATGATGATTTTAACGTAGTTGCAAGACTAGAAGGATTTATTGCAGGTCATGGACTAAAAGCAGTCTTAGAACGAGCTGAGGCGTACAGAAAGGCAGGCGCTGATGCTATACTCGTGCACAGCAAAAGAGCAGATAGCAATGAAATAGAGGTATTTATGAAAGAATGGGGGGATAGACACCCAATCGTCATTGTACCAACAAAATATTATCAAGTTCCCACTGAAAGATTTAGAGAACTAGGAGTAAGTTTAGCTATCTGGGCAAATCACAACGTACGCGCAGCCATTACTGCCATGCAAAAAACATCTGAGGAAATATATAGAATTCAAAATTTAAACTCAATTGAAAAACAAGTTGCTAGTGTAAGTGAAATATTTAGACTTCAAGGAGCAGATGAGCTTTTAGAGGCGGAAAAAATATATCTCCCACAAAATGCAAGTAAAGCTTTAACAGAGGGAGGAGATAAACAAGGTGATTCATCATGTTAAACACTGTGGAGTTTGGAGAAAAATTAAAAGAACTAGGATATGATTTTTTTAGTGGTGTACCTTGTTCATTTTTAAAAAGTTTAATCAATTATGCCATTAATGATTGTAATTATATTCATGCGGCAAATGAGGGGGACGCGATTGCCATCTCATCTGGAAGCTCGATTGGCGGAAAAAAATCAGTTGTCTTGATGCAGAATTCAGGCTTAATGAATGCTGTTTCCCCGTTAGTTTCACTGAATGCCCCTTTTAAGATTCCTTTATTAGGATTTGTGAGCCTGAGAGGAGAACCAGGAATCTCTGATGAACCCCAACATGAATTGACAGGAAAAATCACGACAGATCTACTTGAATTAATGGAAGTGAAATGGGGTTATTTATCGAAGGATATTGAAAAAGCAAAACAGCAATTAGAAGAAGCGGATAGATGGATTGAGAAGGGTCAATCATTCTTTTTTGTTGTTAAAAAAGGAACTTTCCTAGGTGAAACATTAAAAACGCAAGAATCACGAACTAGCATTATTCGTAAAAAAGAAGAGGAACATTCTACTGATGAACTGCCAACACGCTTCGAAGTTCTATCTGCTATTAACATGCTAAAAGATGAAAAGACGGTTCAATTAGCCACAACTGGAAAAACAGGTCGTGAGTTATTTGAAATTGAGGATGCCGATCATAATTTATATATGGTGGGGTCAATGGGATGTATAAGTTCTCTTGGCCTAGGTTTAGCTTTGTCTAGAAACGATTTAGATTGTGTAGTAATTGATGGTGATGGGTCGTTACTAATGAGAATGGGAAGCTTAGCTACAAATGGGTATTATCAACCTTCCAATATGCTTCATATATTACTTGATAATAATTCACATGATTCAACAGGGGGACAAAAGACCGTCTCTCATAATACTCATTTTGTAGATATTGCCTCATCTAGTGGTTATCCTTTTGCACGATATGTTCACACTATAGATCAATTGAAATCCGCTATTAATCAGTGGAAAGAGGAAAAAGGATTAACATTTATATATATGAAAATAGCAAAAGGATCAAAAGAAAAACTAGGACGACCAACGCTAAAACCACATGAAGTGAAAAATAGATTGGAAAGGTTTATTAATAAGAACAACTAGAAAGGCGGAAGTAACTTGGCATCGTATAATCGAAAAAAATGGAGAAGGTATGAAATTCTAAAAAAAATTAGTACTATTGCTCCTCACCTTCCAGAAACGAAAACATTTAGTGAGAAAGCTTTCTGGGAGCTTATGAATAAATATGGACAAATCATTGTTAAGCCCAATAATGGACGCAGGGGCAAAGGAGTAATTAAAATTGAAGAGATTGGATCACAGAAATATGAAATTCAAATTGAGGATAAGAAATTAACGATGGGCAAAGAAGAAACTTTTGCATTTGCCTCTCAACATGTGAATGATCAGGCATATCTGATTCAAGAAAGGATATCTCTTGCACAAATAGATGACCGTATCATTGATTTTAGAGTTATCGTTCAACGCAAAACCTATGATGATCCATGGACAGTTACCGCAATGGTAGTAAAAGTCGCAGGCAAAGGGTATGTAGTTACAAATATCGCAAGAAGTGGCGGTGAAATCTTGTATGTAGAAGACGCCGTACAGAGATCGGATTTGAATGTATCACCACAGACATTAAAGGCTGCCCTAGAAACTATTACTGTTAAAGCATCTGAACGCTTAGCGAAATATTATAGCAAGCAACGTATTTTCGGGTTTGATATGGGAGTAGATAAGAATGGTCATATTTACATTATCGAAGCAAATTTAGATCCTATGATGTCACATTTTCGAAAGTTAGACAATCAAAGTTATTACCAAAGAATCAAAAGATATAAAAAAGGGAAATAATAAAAAGTTGTGACTGCTTAAGTCACAACTTTTTATTATTTTCCTTATTAAACGGGCTGAGAATGTTATTCACTATAACAGACCATTTAGATTGATGATTTAAAGGGTTTGAATTTTCTTTTTTTTTTCTCGATATAAATACTTTGCATATTCTAATATATTTTGAAAAGAACGTTCAATTGTTTCATTATCATATGCGGATAAAAATGATTTTTTAGCTGATTGAGCGTTACACTCGATATACCAGATGTTACCATCTTTATCCAAAGCTATATCAATTCCTAATTCCCCAAAAGGACCATATTCCTTTTCAAGAGCTTTATAAAATAGTTTTAATACGTCGTCAAGTTTCTTACGAAGTTCTACAACCTCTTCCTCTGAATACGAAAGAATGATTTTATAAAAATCTTCAAATGTGAAACTGTCCCCATGTGTAGATATAGGTGATGATTTTTGTCCTACTCGAACTGGTATGGCAACGACCTCTAATTCGCCTTGACCATTTCTCTGCAATTCAGCTCTCATATCAATAAATTGTTCATCTAACTCAAGTAAATCAATTCCTTCTTGAACAATCACACTTCTAGAGCCAAAAAAATCCTTTAACAGGGTTAATACCTCTTTTTTATTCTTTGCATGAACACTAGTAAGCTGATTATTGAAATGGGAAAAGCAATAACCGTTACGTATTTTTTCTACACGAACAACCTTTTTCCCACGTGATCCCTGTACCGCTTTAACATAAATTCTGCGTTTTTCTTTTATAATTTTTTTAAAGTCTTCTTTTGAAATATCAGAAGCATTAGAAAAGAACTTAGTAAGTGGGAGAAAAGGCTGTAATTTTTTATTCTTAACTAAACGTTTGTAAACATCCCATTTGCTAAATCCAGCTACACTATTAATGACTTTCATTTCATCTGAGTGAAGGGATGTGACTGCCTTCATAACGTTATAAGAACTTCTGCTCCCTCGATTGTACAGGATATCAGGAACAGGAAAAATCATTCGTTTCCATTTCTTCATTTCTTCGTCGTAGTACGTCCCTACAATGGTTTTGTTATGATAAATGATATCTTTATAACAAAAAAAATAAAGTGTTGTATTTGCAACTTTATTTGCTTTTGTTAGAAGAGAATATTTATCATTTGTTTTTTGTTGCTGCAAGCGTCTTATATTTCTGCTACTAGTTAATACCCCTACTATTGGTTTGGATAAGGTAGAAGTATCACTTATACTTTCCATTGCAACCTCACTCCTTTTTATCACACTTATAATAGTTTATGAATTTCAAGTGAGGCTGACATGGCCAATTCGATCATATTAGCTTATTATTTAAAAATGGGTTACGGAAGACCATATTAATAAAGAGACGCACCTCCATTTAAAAAGTGCGTACGAATTCTTCAATTAATTATTTTGTTTTCCCATTATTCCATAAAAAAAGATATTAGTTATATCTTCAGTAAGCGGTAATATTTTTTGATAAACATCTTCCCTTTGAATAAAGTCTTTTAACATTTGGACATAAAAAAGAATTGCTTCATCTGACAAACTAGAATCAATGTACCCTTGTTCCTTTCCTTCTTTAAACAAAAAAGTAAAGTAAGGGACAGCTTTTTGAACGTAAATCTTTTCTATATAATTTCCTTCGGTCGAATATTCCTTCATAAGATATTGATAAAACTCATCATTTATTTGTCTAGCAACTTCTTTCTTATTAAAAATGATCTCCTTGATTTTTTCCGGGAAAGGGATGTCGCTATAGACAATTTTTTCAAAATCACTTGATGCTTTATCTACATAATAAATAAAAGTATCATGAATTAATCGATGTTTGCTTTCAAAATAATTATATATGGTTACTTGAGACACATTTGCTTCCTCGGCTATTTCTGAAATAGACACTTTTGAAATGCCATACTCCATAAATAACGTTAAGGCTGCCTCTAGTATATTTCGTTTTTTCTGTTCTCTACGTCGTTGAAATCCATCCATTGCTTTCACCTCATATATATTTTATTAAAATTTATGAAATAAAACAAACAAATGAGTTCAAAAACACTTGCCAGGTTGATCATTCACCTATATTATGAACTATATAGCGCTTTATATTTCAAAAGTTTCATATTTTATCCGACAAGGAGGTTTTTTGATGAAGGTGGTCCAAACAACCAACCTAACAAAACGATTTGGAAAATTCATTGCATTAAATGACGTGAATCTAGATGTGAATAGAGGAGAAGTATTCGGATTTATCGGTCCAAATGGAGCCGGGAAATCAACAACGATCCGAACACTACTTGGGATATTGAAACCTTCAGATGGTGAGGTCAAAATATTTGGTAAAGATGCTTGGCGGGATGCTGTCGCGATTCATAAACATCTTTCCTATGTTCCAGGAGATGTAAATTTGTGGCCTAACTTAACCGGCGGAGAAGTGATTGATTTATTTATGAAGTTACGAGGATCAAACCAAAGAAATCGAAGGGATGAATTCATTGAAAAGTTTCAGTTAGATCCGAGTAAAAAATGCCGGACCTATTCAAAAGGAAATCGCCAAAAGGTAGCTTTGGTTGCTGCATTTGCATCTGACGCTGATTTATACATTCTGGATGAACCAACTTCGGGACTCGATCCCTTAATGGAAAAAGTGTTCCAAGATTGTGTGTTAGAAGCAAAGGTAGCCGGAAAGAGTGTGTTGCTTTCGAGTCATATTTTGTCAGAAGTGGAGAAGTTGTGTGATAGAGTAGGAATCATTCGGCAAGGACAAATGATTGAAACGGGAACATTACAAGAACTACGGCATTTAACTAGAACAAATCTGCAAATAGAGACTAAGCAGCCAATAGATAACTTAGGAAGCATTAAAGGCATTTATGACCTTGAAGAGAAGGGTTCAACTTTTTCGTTTCAGGTTGACTCAGAAGAGTTAGATGCTGTAATGAAGTACATTAGTCAATTTGGATTACTGAAACTAGAGAGTTCTCCGCCGACATTAGAAGACTTATTTATGCGTCATTACGAAGACCCAACAGAGCTTCAAGGAATAGGAGAGGGAGGACAATCTTAATGTGGACTCAATTAACAAGTCAAACAGGAATCATGACTCGTTTTATCATGAAAAGAGATCGAGTCCGTCTCCCTATTTGGCTCTTATCTATTACACTTCTTACGATTATAACGGCTTCTTCTTTCACCAGTTTATACGAAACAGATCAGGAAAGACAGGCTATTGCCGAAACAATGAGGAATCCGGCTATGACAGCCATGGTTGGGCCAGGTTATGGTCTAGACAACTATACGGCAGGTCCTATGATGGCACACCAAATGTTGCTATTTACTGCTATTGTTGTAGCCCTAATGAATATTCTGCTTGCTAGTAGACATACTCGTACAGATGAAGAAGAGGGACGCACTGAATTAATCAGGTCTCTGCCGGTTGGACGATTAACCAACATTAGTTCAACTCTAATTGTTATGACTGGCGTAAACGTTGTCTTAGCTCTTCTGATTGGATTAGGATTATACAGTCTACAAATAGAAAGTATGAATCTAGAAGGCTCGTTATTATACGGAGTCACTTTAGGTGCAATCGGTTTCTTTTTCTCGGGCATTACCGCTCTATTCGCTCAAGTTTCAGAGAGTTCTCGAGCAACAATTGGCTATTCTTTTACTGTACTAGGTGTAGCCTATCTCATAAGAGCAATAGGAGATGTGAGCAGCGAACTTCTTTCCTGGTTTTCTCCACTTGGATGGATTGTAAGAACAGAAGTGTTTGTAACAGATAAATGGGGTCCTATCGCTTTAACACTCGGTATAGCCATCATTTTTATCGGTTTAGCCTTTTATCTGAATACCATTCGAGATTTGGGATCTGGCTTCATTCCGTCAAAGCCGGGAAAAAAGCATGCCACTCCACTATTACAAAGTCCAATAGGCCTGGCACTGCGCCTACAACGTACCGGTATCATCGCTTGGGCTGTTGGAATGTATATACTGGGCGCTTCCTATGGTTCCGTTTTCGGAGATTTAGAAGCTTTTTTTGAGAGTAATGAAATGATGAGTCAGTTATTAACACCTGTAGAAGGTCTATCGCTAACGGAACAGTTTTTGACAATGTTAATGTCTGTAATGGCGATGATCTGCACAGTTCCGACATTAATGTTTTTATTAAAACTGAAAAGCGAAGAAAAGAAGGGGCGTTCTGAACATTTACTATCGCGGGCTGTTTCAAGATCAACAGTCCTAGGGAGTTATTTCCTCATATCTATTCTTCTAGGTGCAGCGATGTTGGCTCTTGCATTAATCGGATTATGGTCAGCTTCTGTTGCTGTGATGGATACTCCGATCTCTTTTATGGTGATGTTTGAATCGTTGATGGTTTATTTACCTGCCATGTGGATTATGATTGGATTAGGCGTCCTTCTTATTGGTATATTGCCTCAGTATACGGGCTTCACATGGTTGTATCTCGGCTACTCGTTTCTAGTTGTTTATTTAGGAGGATTGCTTCAATTTCCGGAATGGATGGGAAAATTTTCACCGTATGGTCACATTCCTCAATTACCGGTCGAAGAAATGAATTATCTAATTCTAGCTATTTTAACTAGTGTTGCAGTTATCCTTACTTACGTTGGATTTTATAGCTATAGAAACCGTGATCTCACTAGTTAGAAGCTACAAAATGATTGATTCCTTTTAATTTACAATCTTTAGAAGGGAAATGTTCATTTTTCTTGAATGTATATGCGAGAGCGTCAAATTATATTGATAATGGGGGAATGAGCAATGGCATTTACGCTGCAAATAGGAGATCAAGCTCCAGCATTTTCTTTACAAGCAACAGACGGGGAAACATATTCATTAACTGATTTTGAACGTTCAAAAGTAGTCGTCGTATTTTTCACATGTAATCATTGTCCATATGTCGTTGGATCGGACGAAATTACGAGAGAGACGGCGGATAAATATAAAGAGCAAGGCGTAAGTTTCGTAGCCATTAATTCTAATAGTGTAAATACAAAGCCAGATGACTCATTCGAACACATGGTCGCACGTATGGAAGAAAAGAAATATCCTTGGACCTATCTTCATGATGAAACACAAGATATTGCTAAAGCGTACGGTGCCTTGCGAACTCCTCACTTCTTTGTTTTTGATGAGAATCGAAAACTCATCTATACGGGAAGAGGTGTGGATCAACCTAGAGACACAAGTAAAATGACCGTTAACGATTTGGAAAACGCATTATCTGCGCACCTAGCAAATGAAGCTATTACAACGCAAGTAACGAATCCGATCGGGTGTAATGTTAAGTGGGATGGCAAAGATGAACATTGGATGCCTGTTGAAGCTTGTGATTTAGTTTAAATTATATTCATAAAATAAGTTCAAGACGAAATCCGTTTGTGATTTCGTCTCTTTTTTTATATATAAAAGTCATTAACGTACACTACAATTCCTCCACGTTTAGATTTGCTCTTTTCGGTTAGACTGTTGACTGTTGTTAAAAACAAGCGTAAGGAGTTTTTTATGGAAAAGGCAACAAACGATACAAAGCTTTATTCTACAAATAAATATTCTAAACGAAATCTATGGTCAGGTATATTATTTGGACTAGGTCTTATAGCTTTTTTTGATGAAATGGTTTTTCACCAATTACTTAGATGGCATCATTTTTACGATAGAGCCACAACCGATATTGGGCTTATTTCAGACGGATTATTTCACGCCTTTAGTTGGTTTGCAACCATTGGTGGTTTGTTTATGTTTGCAGATTTACGCCGCAGAAACGCTGTTTGGCTCAAGCGTTGGTGGGGAGGAGTATTCTTAGGTGCAGGAGTTTTTCAGTTATATGACGGGATCGTTCAACACAAACTCATGCGTTTGCATCAAATTCGATATGTTGACAATGTAATTGTCTATGATTTAGTTTGGAATATCGGTGCCATTATTTTAATTATCATTGGAGCCCTTCTCATTCAAAAAACCAACCAATCAAAGGACGAAGGAGGAGCTGCTTCAAATGAACATGCATGATCATCATGAAGATGTAATTGTCATCATTCCTCAACTTATTTTAGCTATTCCCTTTCTTATTGGCTTAGTTGTTTATGTAATAGCAGTGATTACTTCTAATCGGAAATACGCTCCGTGGCCTCATTATCGTACTCTATTTTGGATTATCGGGAGCGTTTGTGCAATAATGGCCGTTTGTGGTCCTTTAGCTGAGCGAGCTCATGTAGACTTCACCGCTCATATGTTCGGACACTTATTACTGGGTATGCTTGCACCGCTTCTGATGGTCCTTGCAGCACCAATGACCGTGTTATTGCGTTCCCTCAACGTACGCACAGCTAGAAAACTTACGAAATTATTAAAAGGTACGTTTGTTCGTGTTATAACGGATCCAGTTGTTGCATCTATTCTCAACATCGGTGGTTTGTGGCTTCTTTACACAACCAATCTATATGCCTCGATGCACGATCATATGGTTCTACATCTGTTTATACATTTTCACGTCTTTCTAGCAGGGTATGTTTTTACTGTTTCGATGATTTACATAGATCCAACTCCACATCGAACGAGTTATGTTTATCGTTCGATTGTGTTAGTGATTGCGCTAGCTGGTCATGGTATATTATCAAAGTTCATTTATGCCAATCCACCTTATGGGGTTCCTGCTAATCAAGCTGAATCAGGGGCTATCCTTATGTATTATGGGGGCGATGCTATCGATGTGGTGATTATTTTTATATTATGCTGGCAATGGTATAAAGTAAGTAGACCAAGAACAAGTATTGAGTCCGGCTACTCAGCGCAAGGAGTATAATAATTAAAGCACAAAATCTTCACCGTTTAGGACATCCTTTTAAGTAATAAGTTGTCCTTAAAAAGTTTAAGATTTGTCGGATTTCTTAGAGCACTCGCGCATATAGGACAAATTCCAGAACTTAAAAAAGCAAGTTGGTAAATAGATAAACCTAACGAAACATTCGTTAGGTTTTTTTGTACAACTGAAATATTATTAATCAAAATCAAATGAAATAGGATTGGTCTGTTCCCACGCTGCGCCAACCTGTAAAACAAACTTCTCAGTTAAAAGATTTCCTATAAGTTGCATACCTTCAGGGAGACCATCACTGGAACGTTTAATCGGAACAGAGAGGCTTGCTGTTGATGAATAGTATTCATAATAGATAAGATATAAGGAATGTCAGTTTCATAAGTAGGAATATCATGTAAACGTAAACGTTGTTTAATAAAATGATCTGCTTGCATCATACACATCTCTCCTTATAAGTAGGTTGTGATCACGGTTTGTCATTTTAGAAATGATTGTGTTTTTGCTAAAAGTCATTTCTTCATTTTCAATCTTGGCTGCACCTCAAAAAATAGAAGATCAACCTTTCATCTTTGGTCACATTAACCAATAATAAATAGAGAGTGTTGCCAAAGTTTGGCATATTCTTTTAAAATGAAAAAGAGACAAACCAAGAAAAACTATAAATATAAAATTGTTGGGAGTGTATATATGGATCAATCTCTATATGAAAAGATTGGTGGAGAAGAAGCCATTGCAAAAGTAGTTGACTATTTTTACAATGAATTAGTTTTAAAGGAAGAATCTGTCGCTGCTTTCTTCAAGCACACGGATATAGAAAAACAAATTGTTCACCAAACTAAATTTATTAGTTTTGCGTTAGGTGGTCCGTCTCATTATTCAGGTAGGTCTATGGCAAAAGCACATCAAGGCATGAACATTCAGCCTTCACACTTTGAATCGATTGCGACCCATCTTCATGATGCCCTCGCTCATTTTCATATAGCTGAATCAGATATTGAGGTCGTTTTACATAAGGTAGCTTCTCTGAAAGATGATATTGTGAAGAAATAATGAAGAACATAATCCAATTAATTGACAAACTAACTAGTAATGAAGCAAAAAGCTTACTATTACATACGGTACTACGATTAAAAGATATTCAACAATTCAAGCCTTCGCATGAGAAAATGAGTAAGGAGATTGACGACTTGCTTAGCGAAATCACTCTCGCTCATTCAGACGAACCTATTATGCTGGAAGATTACGAAGCCATTCATCTTATTTGTGGCGAATCAGCAGCAGGTACGTTGCGGTTTGGCCTAGGTTTTGAACATAAAGTAATAGGCTTTCCAGATTACTTTGCTAGAGGACCTCTTTGGAAACTTCAAAAAGAAGAGGGGAAAAACAACCGCTTCGATTGGTTAGTAAACCACATTAATATTCCTATGAATTATCTAGAAGACGAATATAACAGCCGGATAGTGCGGACTTTAGACGAAATTGATTCTATACCAATTAATATCCCGATTAACATTTGGACTGCGGACAACGCAAATGAACAAACGGGTCTACGTTACTTTCTCTATCTATTACAGAATAAGCTGAACGATATCTATATTATTCAGACATCTTCCGAATATCAAAGGCTTTTTAGTCCAAAAGAAGAAAGGTATCCTGCAGTTCATACTGGGGAAATCCAGCCAGAAAAATTAAAGATTATTTATGAGACAAAAGGAAATGTCCCATTAACAGAGGAGGTAAGAGTCAACCTTCAAAGGGAATGGGAAACCTTATCAAAAACGAAAGAAGTGTTACGTGTTTTTGACAATAACAAATTAATATCTGTAAAAGAATCATATTATGATCCACTTATCATTCAAGTAACACGAGAACTTCAGAGACAAGTAGGATTCTCATCATTTATACAAGTAGCGCGTATTATAGGTGAAGTAATTGACCATCAAACATGTCAAGTAGATGAAGCCTTTATAGAATACAGAATTAGACAGCTGGTATATGACGGCTCCTTCGAAATAAAAGGGATACCGAAAGATATGTTGTCTTATCGTGTTCGTGTAAGGGAAAACCTTTAATCGAATCCTCATGCAATTTGAACATAAATAAACTCCATTTGAATAAGGCTATGAAGAGACTCTTATTGGATGAAAGCAAGCTAGTAATACGCAACAAAAGCAAACAAGTGTTCCTTAGACGGAAAGTTGTTTGCTTTTCTAATTATTTTTTAACTTTTTCACGAATGCTTTCAAGTTCTTCCAAAGTTAATTCACCTAATGAAGATATAATTTCTTCTTCAATTAACTTTCGATTGCTTTCTCGGTACTGATCCCACCATTCACGTAAACCTTCTGTATTATTTAAAAGATATTCAATATCGATTTCTTCGACTTCATCATCTGAAAGGTAATTTAGCACAGCCGCTAACCAATGGGTAAGGTTATTTACTTCATTAGATTGATCTTCGTTTTCTTCCTTAGGTGAATGGTCTTCTGTTTCTTCCTCGACGGATTCCGTTTTGGTAGTTGCGGACTTTCGTGGCATTTTATCTTCCTCCTGCATATGCTTTTGTATTAGTGTTACCAAAAAGAAAAACGTATTACAAAAATAATTCATTCATCTTTCCAAAATGGGATATCGTTCCAAATGAAAGCGAGTTCTATGTTATTCTTACTAGAAGTTATATAACAAGCTTAATCCGAAATAAAATGGTTATAGAAAAGGAGGAGATTGAATGAATGACAATCCAGCAGGCTTTTGGATTAGGTTAGGAGCAAACATCATTGATTCAGTAATTGTGTTTGTAGGCTTAGGATTTATTTCTCTTTTGTTATTCGGTTCGTTTTTCGTTGATTCTTTTACCATCCTTGATTTTATTAGTCCATTATATTATTTATTATTGCCAGTATTTTGGTATGGGTATACGCTTGGGAAACGAGCAGTAGGGATTCGTATTGCAAGAGTTGATGGGTACAAAGTGGGTATAGGAACTATGCTTTTAAGAGATGTGGTTGCAGGCTTTGTTTATGCTATTACATTAGGGATTGGAGTTATCGTAAGCTTCTTTATGGTTGTATTTAGAGAAGATAAACGTTCCATTCATGACTTCATAGCTGGAACTTATGTAACGTATAACCTGCCTGAAGAATGGGATTCAAAATAGCTGAATAGTAAAGGAGCACAGCCGTGAAGAAACACTCTCTTTTTGGAAAAATACTATTTGCTATCGGATTTCTCTTTTTCATTCTCGGTTTTGGAATTAACGAGAATGTAGGAATCCTGGCTGATCCCCCTGAACAAATAGCTTTTTTATCTATACCAGCGATAATTGTAGGAATCATTTTGATTTTCATTTCAAACTTTTTCAAAAAGAAATAGTCGGATTGTACCCTCATTTACTATTAGAATGAGGGTATTGTTTATTCTTCATGGCGCAACGTAACTACCTAAATATTTATTAACGGCGGTTTTGAGATTTCCCTGCTTCTCGACGTTGGGGGTCCATTTCAGTCACGATATGATTGACTAATGCTGTCGCGCTTTTCGCTTGGTTATCATCTGAATTTGCTTTCTTAATTATTTGTCGAATTTCTTCAGAGTTATTATGGAACACAGTAATCACTCCCAATTATAGTTTGTTGGACTACATAGGCTAAGTCTCCTTACACGTTATAACCAATCATGAAGTACGTTATACGAACTACTGAGAGTAATAATTCCTCCTAATAGACAAGATAATGGGAAAGGAGGAATTTCGAATGAAAAAATTCATGATATCTCTAACTACTGCCACGATGCTTATTAGTGGTTTATCAGCCTGCGCAGGTACTCATGATGCAAGTGGGGATGAAGAAAGCCAAGTTACGGCTCAAGCAGGAGAGGTGACTCCATCCTTACAAACTCAAAACCATACAACGTATCACCATCAATATGAAGCCCAGGCTGTTGAAGGCCTTGCTCATCATATTCAATCTCTTAACGGCGTTAAAGACGCTCATGTTGTTATCCATGAGGAAAATGTACTTATTGGCATTACGACAAATGAAGACCCAATGAGAATAACGGCTGAGGTTGAACAGACGGCTGCTCAATTCATTAATCGTGATTTTATTCAGGTCGTTACCGATCAACAAGCAGTCGAGCGTATTTGTAAGTTAGATCACGAACTACGTAATGGGACTGCTTTTAATAAGGTAGGAGCTAATTTTAATGATATTTTAAATGATTTAGCTGCTCCAGTTCGTCCTGACGAAGGGTCTTTGTAATTTTTCTGTTTCGGTAGGCTACCACGTTCATGATTTGGTAGCCTTTTTCATTTTGGGGAGAGGATATGTTCATTTCTCATAGAATGTATATGACTAGATACAGTAGAACGATAAAGAGGGGATCTGGATCTAATGAGTTTTCATTACAAGCATTATGATGCTATTGGGTTAGCGCAATTAATAAAGGAAAAAGAGATCAAACGTGAAGAAGTAATTGAAACAGCTATTCAAGAGATAGAGAAGAAAAATCCAAAGCTTAATGCAGTGATACATAGAATGTATGAGCGTGCTTTAAAAGAGGACTTTACAGAATCACATAAGGTTTTTTCAGGTGTTCCGATTCTGACTAAAAATATACTACAAGAGATTAAAGGGGAACCAATCACTAACGGGTCCAGACTTTTGAATCAAACTATTTCTACATTTGATAGTGAATTTATCAAGCAAATTAAAGAAACAGGAGTATCCATATTGGGGCAGACAAATGTACCTGAATTTGCTCTTATGGGTATAACGGAACCTGAGTTTTATGGACCTTCAAAGAATCCTTGGAATACTGAATATTCGCCTGGTGGATCTAGTGGAGGTTCTGCAGCAGCCGTTGCAGCAGGAATGGTTCCCATTGCTGGAGCAAATGATGGGGGAGGATCGATTCGTATCCCAGCTTCATTTTGCGGTTTATTTGGTTTAAAACCAACAAGAGGTCGCACCCCAATAGGACCAACAAGGGGAAGAGTATGGCAGGGCGCATCTGTCGATCATATTTTAAGTCGAACAGTGAGAGATAGTGCTGCCATGCTCGATCAATATCGCTTTGACCGAGCAAATGCCTTTTTTGCTCCACCAATGAAAGGGAGCTATATAGAAAAGATCAAAACCCCTTTAAGAAAACCTTTACACATCGCTTATACAACGAGTTCTCCCATATACACCAGTGTTCATCCAGAATGTATCAAAGCAGTGGAAAAGACGGTTTCGATCCTTGAGTCTGAAGGACATCACGTTGTGGAAAAGGAGGCACCTGTAAACGGAATGAAGATCGCTTCAAGTTACATGATGATGTATTTCGCTGAAATGGGGGCCGCACTTACGACAATCGAGGAAAAAATAGGGAGAAAAATAAAAATAAAAGATGTAGAATCGACGACATGGTTATTGGGCTTATTAGGAAAGACCATCTCTGCGGAAGATTTTGTGTTAAGTATGAACGAGTGGGATAAAGCAGCATATCAAATGGAACTATTTCATGATGAATTTGATCTATACCTCACACCAACTACCGCTAATCCACCTTCTAAAATTGGGGAATTAGAACCAACTGCATTTGAAAAGATGCTTATTCGTTCTGTTGGCAGCATTGGCCTAGGAGGTTTATTAAAGAAATCTGGCTTTGTTGACAAATTAGCGATTAATAGTTTGCAAAGAACGCCATTTACACAATTAGCCAATATAACTGGTCAACCCGCTATATCTGTGCCACTTCACTTGACAGATCACGAATTGCCATGCGGGGTTCAATTTATAGCAAGACGTGGATGTGAAGACATTTTGTTACAACTAGCAGCATTTTTTGAAAAAACCAATCATTGGATTGACGTAAAACAAAATCCAATGTATTAGAAAATTATAATAGTAAAACAAACACGATAAGAGACCTTGAAAATTAGGTTTCTTTTTTTGATCTAGCATGTAAGATAAAACGATAACATAAAAAAGGGGGATGATCTGTAAGCAAATACTTTATTACGTAAAATATAAATTTGACGTAATAAACATATCGAAGTAAAATGAGAGTATAGAATTCTCTGTCTCGAGGTGTTTAATTATGGCAAATCAATCTCAACATTATAAGAAACTCTCACTGATATTAGATCAATTACCTTGGTACGTTGATGAGTACATTAACCATAAAAAAAGAAAATTATCAGCTGCATCTTTGCTTAATTACGCTCATGATTATAAAATTTTCTTTCAATGGCTAAAAAATGAGCATTTACATAGCGCTGAAATTAAAAATATACCGTTAGATCTCTTAGAATCCCTAACAACTCAACAAGTAGAAAGTTTTCTAAGTTTTCTACAATATGAGCTGGATAACAAAGAAGTTACAGTTAACCGGAAATTATCTGCTTTGAAATCTCTATTTAATTACCTTCAAAATATTGCAGAAACACGAGATTTACAGCCATATTTAAAAAGAAATGTGATGGCAAAAATAGAATTTAATGAAATTAAAGAAAGCATGGAAACCATCGCTAATAAAATGGAAGGAAAAATCCTTATGGGAGATGAATATGAAAAGTTTCGGCAATTTATAGCTACTGATTATGGGATAGCTATCAAAGATAATAAAAAACTCTTTAACTTCCACCTATTAAACCGTGAGCGTGATACAGCGATCGTCTCCCTCATTTTAGGTTCTGGTCTACGACTTTCGGAAGTTGTAAATTTAAACTTAGATGATATTGATTATAGTAAATATACAGCTAGAGTGATTCGAAAAGGAAACAAAGAACAATATGTTTATTTTAGCAGATTAGCAATGGATGATCTAAAAGAATACCTTCAAATTCGCGAAGAACGATACAAAGTAGAAAAATCGAACAAAGCACTATTTGTGGCAGCTGCTATGGGTCCTAAAGGAACGCCAAGACGACTAACGGCACGCTCAATCGAAAAATTAATTGAAAAATACGCAGTTGCTTTTGGAAAACCAGCATTGTCCGTACATAAACTTCGTCATTCCTTTGCAACAAGATATCATATAGAAATCAATGATGTACCAAAACTACGAAGACAATTGGGCCATTCCTCTATACAAACAACGATGATTTATACACATATTAGTAATGATGATTTAAAACACGCCGTAGATAAAATGGATATCCCTAAAGATGATGTTTAGATCTTTAGGTTTTTTCCTTTTTTAAGTTTACATAACATATATTATCGGAAGTTATGAGATAGAAACCTGTTTTATCTCATTTCAAAAGTATACTTAGAGTTTTGAGACAGAACAAAAAATTAGATAACCATCTTCATTATAAACATGTCCTAATTGTGCTTGAACCTTCATAAATTTTAAATAGAATTCTATCTCACAATTAGATTGGATGGTGAGTGACATCCATTATACAAATCGACAATGGTTCGGCCTTTACTTCGGACCTATTATAGCCCTCCTCTTCTATTTTATCCCTGATTTTACAGGGTTATCGAACGAACCACGAGCCGTCTTATCTGTTACCTTACTAGTTGCAACTTGGTGGATTACGGAACCAATTCCTATGGCTGCTACCTCTCTCCTCCCCCTTCTCTTACTGCCACTAAGTGGTGGAACGAGTCATGAGGTTGCATCAACTGCCTACTTTAGCCCAATCATATTTATGTTTCTAGGGGGATTTACTATCGCCCTTGCCATTGAGAAATGGAATTTGCATAAACGAATGGCAATGACCATCTTGCTTACGATTGGGACAAGTACAAAAAGGATCCTTTTAGGCATTCTCATTGCAACCGCCTTTTTGTCTATGTGGATATCAAATGCTGCTACAGCATTAATGATGTTTCCGGTAGCCATTGCCCTAATAACGGAAGTAAAAGAACAACAATTATTTGATTCGAACTCCTTACATTCCTTTTCGAAGGGGTTGTTGTTAACTGTTGCCTATTCTGCTTCCATTGGTGGACTTGCCACATTAATTGGATCTGTTCCGAATGCGATTCTAGCTGGGATATCCAATACAGTGCTTCACCAACCTATATCCTTTGTTTCTTGGTTGGTTTTTGCCTTTCCTGTAACTGTTTTATTATTAATTCTACTCTATTTTCTAATTTTGTTTCAGTTTCCTGTCTCTTCAGACGTAAAAATACCTGAAAAGGTTGTGAGAAAGCAATTAGCTGCCTTAGGTAAAGTAACTCAAGAGGAAAAAGCTATTTTGCTTATCTTTTCTGCTACCGTTAGTCTTTGGATCTTTGGCAGTCTATTGCCTATACAGCTTACAGATACGACTATTGCTCTGTTAGGGGCTCTTGCTCTATTTTTAATTCCAACTCATTCCGGCAAAGGAATGCTTATGAATTGGTCCGATATGAAGCACCTTCCTTGGGGTATTTTATTATTGTTTGGTGGCGGACTATCACTTGCCGCTGCATTTGTTGAAACAAATTTAACTGGATGGATCGGCATGCATTTAACTCAGATCGGCAACCTACCATATGGACTTTTATTATTGGCTTTTGCAACATCACTGCTATTCATGACGGAATTTCTGTCTAACACGGCTGTAGCAAATATGTTCATACCCATATCCATTGGCATTGCAACGGGGATCGGTGTAGAACCATATGCATTAATGGCAATCGTTGCGTTAGCTTCTACTTGTGCCTTTATGTTGCCAGTTTCAACGCCTCCAAATGCGGTCATATTTGGCTCGAATTACATATCTATACAAGATATGATTAGAACTGGTGTTCGATTAAATGTTATTGCCATCCTAGTTATTGTAGCAGCCGTTTACTTTTGGCTTCCTTTCTTTCTTTAGGCAGAAAAATATAAAAGCGCAATGAGATAAACTCCATTGCGCTTTCTTCATTGACCTTTTCTAATTAAGGAAAGTTTTTCTTGTTTTGGCGACTGAATTGCTTATCCTTTATATATTGATAAATCCAAATCGTAAAAAAGAGCCAAACCCCACTAATTAAATAGGCACCTAACACATCAGTTGGAAAATGAACTCTAAGATACACTCGACTAAATCCAATAATGAAGATCATGATCACACTAAATACGATTAACATTTTTCTTTTAAAAGAACTTTTAATATGACGCCAGAACAAAAAAGTGATGATGCCATAAAGAGAGAATGCTGCCATTGAGTGTCCGCTTGGATAACTGAACCCTGTTTCTACAACTATTGGATCCAAAATTGGTCTTTCCCGTTTGAATACATGTTTTAATAACTGATTAACCCCTGTTGAACCTAATGAGACAATGATAAATAAAAGAACCTCATCTCGTTTCTGATATAACTTGTATATAACGAAAAGCATAACAAGAGAAACAATAATGACAGGCCAGGTATTGCCAATAAAACTGACTGCAATCATGATTTTAGTTATAAAAGGATGTTCGAACGTACGTACAACTTCAATAATCTTTTCGTCTAGATCAAGGGTCTTATTTGTTGTAACTAAATACGTCAAGATAATAACACTTATAAGTGGAAATACCCCCAATAAGAGGAGCTTAGATATTAACTTAGAATTCAACTATTCGCACCTGCCTCTAGGATCGTTACGTATCTATTGTTAGGTGCTTTCTGTTATTTATTCTCTTTTTTACGACCATCAATGCAATCAGATTATTCAGTCAATAAATGAGAATTTCCTGGGCAAGCGCATATTTTTACAAAAAAGTCAATAGCTCGACGAAAAATGTCGATAGAAGTCGGAGTGGTGTTTGTGAATGAGCATTGGATTACGTAGCACTTAGCCCGTCTTTTCCCCACTCTCCTTAGACCATTATTTTAACTAGAGATGATCTCAACGTAGGCTCCATTTGTAGCTTTTCTCAGAGCCACTTCATTCATGTTTCTAACTTTTGACGACAGAACAGATGATCTTATTTTCTTCCCGTTTTTAATTAGGAGCGGATCGATCAATCTAACTTTATTTCTTCTATGAATATGATAATGATCAGGATTCTCGACAACTTGGACTTTCGTATGTATATTTCTTAAAGTTGATGAAATTTTATCATCTTTACTATTTTCTAATTTAAGAATGACCTCTTTATCCGTAAGGAGCATATCGTTCAAATGTAAATATCCAAGATCTAACGCACGCTTAATAACTTGCGCAAGCAGCTCATAAGCGTATACATTAAGAGGGTCCATAAAAAAATCAATCACTTCTCGGTAATATACCTCTACGAACCATTCAGCCTGTTCTATTGTACGCATATGAACTTTATCATCTACTACAATCAAATCATTTAAAAAAGCTTCTATTTCACCTTTTGATAGATAGCCATATTCAAACATATCGCGAAGGGTGTATTCTATGCGATCGGCGCATAAGTCTGGCGCGGGTTGTTCTAAGATTGACCACTTCGTTTGTTCCTCTAGTATCTCTCTATAATCATATCCATATTTTTTTAATATCTGTGGAATAGACGAGGCTACCACCACTTTATCGAATATTTCTTCATGATAATCTTCGTTTTGATTATCGAACACATAATCAATAACATGCGAAAAAGCCGTATGCGAAACATCATGAAGCAAACCCGCAACTTGTTCTTCCACTGATCCGCCGAGTTTTCTAATTAATAACATGACACCAATAGAATGATCGTACCTTGTAACTTTCCATAGATCATTTACTAAGAAACTCGCCCCACCTTGATGAATGCCTTTTAACCTTTGAACTGCGGAACTGATAATAAGCTCTTCTAGAACTCCTGTTATTTCAAAATGACCAAAAATAGAGTCTGTTAATAACACTAGTAAAGCCTCCTTAAATGTTCTGGAATCCTGTGTACATTACTAGAGACACCACTGAAGACACCCCTCCAAAAAAGGAAATCAAAAGACACACTAGATCACATTATTTGAAAAGGAAATCATTCGTTTGATTTTCTTGCACATAACACGTATACTTGTATTATAAATGCATAGCATAGAATAACCGACGGTGCTGGTAACACCATCGGTTAACACAATAGACTGCCCTTTAAGGGGGCGGCAGATCACACATTTACATTGATCCACCCTGCTTCTACACAGCAAGGGTGGATTATTTTTCTTTTGACGTAAGGACCACAACAACCAAGGTTGCAAATGCAATCATGAGCATTAATGATTCAAATACCGTCACCGGCCTCACCCCCTTTCAATGGGGATGATATACCGTCCACCCTTTAAGAAGCATCATTCTATTGTTCTATTATTATAACACAACATACTAGAAGAATTAACCACTAACGAACGTATATTCGCACAATAGCCTAATAGTCCCTCTGTTGAACGATTTCTGCTAGTAACTCGTATGATCGAATCCGATCATTTGGATCATATGTAATAGTCACAATCATTAATTCATCAAAATCATATGTCTCTTTCAAATTACATAATTCTTTCCTTACTTTTTCAGTATCGCCAATTATGATATTCTTCTTCATGTTTTGTAAAGACCGTTTATCTTGATCTGTCATTGGATAAGATTTAGCTTGATTTATGGAAGGAACCCCCTCTCTCCCTTCTCCTTTTTCCGTTTGAAGCTTCCAAATTAAATGACTAAGAGCTAGTTCTTCCGCTTTTTCAACTGTATCAGCACAAATGACAGATACTGTTAAGATCACTTCTGATTTCTGTTCTTTCTTTCTAGCTTTGTAATTCTCTCTATACAGGTTAATAATTTCTTGACCATCACGATCGCTCATAAATAGACCAAAGGCATATGCCATTCCATACTCCGCAGCGAGCAGTGCGCTTTTTTTACTAGTACCGAGAAGCCATGGTTCTGGGGATATATCTGGAACGGGAGCGGCAGAAACGTTTGTATATTTATGATCATGCGGAAAGTCGTCATCTAAAAAGTGAATCAGTTCACGGACTGAAGTCGGCATTTGAAATACATTTTGTAAAAAATGATCAGATAATGCATTAGTTGCCTCTGCTGAGCCACCAGGAGCACGCCCAATACCTACATCCACTCTTCCTGGAAATAACGAAGCAAGCGTATTGTATACTTCTGCAACTTTATACGGTTTATAGTGGGGAAGCAATACAGCGCCACTTCCTATCCGGATCGTGTCGGTATGTGCCCCAATATATCCAAGCATCACTTCTGGAGCAGAACAAGCAAGGCCAGGTAAGTCATGATGCTCTGCAATCCAGTAACGAGCATAGCCCAAATCCTCAGCCGCTTTCGCTAATTTCAGTGCTTCTATAAGTGCTTGGCTTGATGTCTGATTTGAAGAAATGGGTGCTTGATCTAACACGCTAATTCTCATTAAAACTCCCTCTTTCTCTAATGAGTTGAAATATTACTATTAATAGGATTCACGTTCGAATCTCTATCATCATTTTTATTTGATACATTGGTGATGAACATATTTACAACAATAAAGCCTATTATGGCAGCTACTACGATCCATTTTTTCTTATTCATCTTTCTCTCCTTGTTATGCTCATTATGAATAATCGGAATATGTAATGCAAATAGTAAAACCGTAAATAAAGAATTGGAGGAACTCTGATGAACAAACAACGAGCTCAAGAAATTGCCGCTTCTCCTGTTATGGCTAATGTTACGTATAATGAAACTCCTGTGTATATTCAAAACGTAAGCAATGTACATGATACTGCAAGAATCTTCCCACTCGCTGAGCCACAAAATGAGTTTGAAGTTGATTTATCTAGTTTAATCGAACATTAAAGGAACCACCCATTAGGGTGGTTTCTCTGTTAGTAACGTTATAAATTTTCGTTAATTTGGCCTATTTCCTTTTCAGCAATATCTTCATTTGCTCGTTCTAATTCTTTGTGTTCATTCACAGAATCGCCAGCATATTGATCAATATTATAATCAGGATGTGCTGGGTCCACTTCCGTTCGAATCCCTATTTCTCCGCGTGCATAAGTCTTACTAGGCATTTCAAATTCCTTCTTCTTGTTTTCACCCAAGACGATCACCTCATATTTAGTATTTTACTTACCTTCATATTTCATTCTTGTTGTTGAAACCTCAATTAAGAGTTCGAGCTTGATCATTTTTGTTCTTCTTTTTTGATTGTTTTTGTGAACCAATAATAAAAAACATTACTGCAGCAATTAAAAGCTGCAAAAATAGCCCTAAAGAAGCCCATGTATGTATTTGAAATTCGTATACGATTGTCTTATTTTCGAATAACAAAATAGATAATATACCAATAGCTATAGCTTGAGGAATCAATGTAACCTTGTTATCGCTATTAAACAAAAGGTTCATAGAGAAATTTAACCCGTATAGCAAAAAGGCAAGTTTGGAAAAGGTGATTGGAAAATACAAAGCCACTAATATAAAATCTAAACGATCCATAAACTCCGTTAATCGAATTTCTTGAACGAGAGTGTAACTCGGATAAGTTGAATAGCGAACAATTTCAGCTCCTAGTACCGCTATTTGACAGAAAATAAGAATAAAAAGTAAGCCAATACCAATACCAGCTCCCCATAACATTGATTTTCTTGTTTCTTTAATAGATTTAGCAGCTCCCAAAATTAAAAAAACAATGATAACCTCTCCCATCCAAGCAAGACCAACGTACGAAGATTGAAAAAGAGACGGAATAACCTGTAACCCAAGTACTGGTTCAAAATTTTCCAAGTCAAACTTCTCTAACAATGACAGAGGGATAAATAAAACAACTAAAATGAACAAGGAGAACGCCAATTCATTAAATCTAGCAATTACTTCCAAACCAGCCCAGGCAATATACAGACTTGTTCCAATAATCAGCACTGTAATGATAAATAAAGGTGTTAACGGAAGAAGAGTAACTTCAATAAATCCAGTTAAAATTCGAAGATCGCGTATAATAATATGAAATATGAATATAACCATGAGAAACGCTAATAATTTTGTTTTTTTCTGTTTAGGTTTTAAGGCAAAATCATTAAGTTTTCCTACCCCAAATAAAGCGATACTGATAAGAAAGACAACATAGAGAAACAACAGAAAAATCACGGTCCAAGTATTTTGTAAAGCTAAATCAATTAAGGATTGCGGCAGGACAACTAGACCGCTTGCGATAGTCAAGTTAGCTGTTAATAAACTAAGTTGTCTTTGAGATATTTGGATCTTCATCTTCCAATCACCACGTCGGTAAAGCTCCCAAAAATGTCAATTAGCATCTCAGTGTATTTATTTAATCCAATTTCATAGTCCAGAAAAACCGCTAATAATGCCGTAAAACAAGAAGAAACGAGATAAAGATTTCGTACCTTCTTATCTTTTTCTAATGCCTTTTTATTTAAGAAAAATGTTCCTATTAATACCGCCCAAATAAAAACAATTTGTAGCACTACTGATCACTCCCCTATACCAATCCCTTCAGTCACTAAGCCTGTATATTCAAGGGCACTATTTACTTGAATATCATAATCAATATCTATCAACATTTCTCTCCAATTATCTTTCCATTCATTATTCCATTTATTTCTTTCACGGCGATGTAATAACCACCCTAACCCAAATGAGTCAATCCCTTTTGAGAAGGTTTCTTCTAGTATTGATTCAATCTCTACTTTAATCTCCTCCTCCATCTTTTTGTTAACTTTGTCAAAAGCTCCTCGTTCTTCAAAATTTAAATCCGTTTCGTTTTCAATAATGTTTCCTGTAAATTCCACATTTACGACCATAACTGGTTTTCCATTTTCAATCCGGTAGGAGACATCTGAGCTTTGCTCTGAAATTCTTGCGACAATAGCTTGGGTTTCCTCCCACATAACCGGATACACCTCACCAGGTTTTTCAGCTAAAATCCACTTAATAGCGGATGTTTGTTTCTCATTTGTGATAAATTCGAGCTTATCTCCTTTAAAAACAGCAACCTTGTTAATCTCTATTTGATCCTCAACCATTTCTGGATCTGGGCTTTCATTCTTCACAAGGGTTAACACTGGAAGCAAAGGATCATTGCCTTTTTGTTGAAAATCCAACAGGAAGTCTCTTAGCGTGATGTCAAATTTTTGAGCGCCAATTTCTCTGATAGATTCTGCAGATAGGTTTTCTAATTGTGGCTTGGCAGCTAAAACATTAATCGCTTCACCTTCGGCCACGAATATTCTTGTAGATAACCTTGCTTCCCTAGTTCTTGTTAGCACATCTAACGTTCTTCTTATTCCAGATTGAGCCAACGCTTCTCCAAAAATCGCAATTCGACGATGACCAAAAATGAGTTGTCTCGACATCCTTTGCTGGGTATCAGCATTGGCTTCACGAACATTATTTCCGATTCCCGCATCTAAATAAAACAAAGATCCGCCTGAAGTTCCACCACCACCACCAGCACTTCCTACTCCCCCCATCTCGCCAGGTAGGGGAACTTGTGTAGCAATTTTATATTCATTCTCACCTACCATATCAAAGGATGACCCCGTAACAATGGCTATATCATTAATTTCCTGTCTGTCCCAACAACCAAGCAAGGGTATGAATATGATTGTGGATATCATTAGTTTTAAAAGATGTTTCATGGCACCCTCCCAATACTATTCCTGCTGTTGACTTGGTGATGGCTTTAGATGATCACTTTGCTTTCTCACATTTGATTTCACAAAGTCACTTGGGCGTTTTTCATACATCCATATTGGAACACGGATAAAGACATCCTTTAATTGCGATAATTTCATTGGGGCAAGTGGCTCAAAGTAAGGTACCCCAAATGATCTCATTTTACATAAATGAGCAACTATTAATACCATTCCTATAACAATGCCTAACATCCCAAATATTGCACCAAGTATCATTAAAGGAAAACGAAGCAACCGGACAGCAATAGCCAGACTGAATTTAGGTATGGTAAATGATGCGATCCCTGTAAGAGATACGACGATAACCATTGGGGCGGAAACAATACCGGCCTCAACAGCTGCTGATCCAATTACTAATGCTCCTAATATACTTACAGCCATCCCAATGGTTTTCGGAAGGCGAACTCCCGCTTCCCTCAGAGCTTCAAAAGAAATCTCCATAATAAATGCCTCTACGATAGCTGGAAATGGGATAGCTTCCCTACTCGCAGCAATGCTTAATAGTAATTTAGTTGGTATCATCTCATGGTGATATGTTGTTGTAGCTACGTATAAAGCTGGTAAAGTCAATGCAATCGCTAAAAATAAGAATCGGATAATTCTCAAGAAAATGGCTATATAAAATCGGTCATAATAATCTTCACTTGCCTGAAATTGCTGCCAAAAAGTTGCTGGAAGGACCATGACAAAGGGAGTTCCATCAACAAATAAAGCAATTCTCCCTTCTAATAAATTGGCAGCTACAGTGTCTGGCCGTTCAGAAATTTGTATTTGCGGAAAAAGACTCCAAGGATTGTCTTCAATTAGTTCCTCGATGTAACCTGTTTCCAAAATCCCATCTATCTCAATGCGATTAAGACGGTTCTCTACTTCTTCTAGGACTTTTTTGTCGACAATTCCATCAATATAGGCAATTTCTACACTGGTCTGAGTTTGCTCCCCTAATTTTTTAGAACTGATTTTCAAATTAGGTGTTTTAATCTTTCTTCGTACTAATGATGTGTTAACTCGAATGTTTTCAATGAACCCTTCTCTTGGCCCTCGAATCGCAGACTCTGATTCTGGTTCAGATATGGACCGTGTTTCAAATTTAGAAACTGGCAATACTAATGCTTTATCATACTGATCAATTAATACAACCGCATTTCCATCCAAAATAAAGCTCACGATCTCATCAAAGGTGTTGCTCTCTTTGATATCCGACAGAGAAATTACTTCTTGCTCTAAATCTTCAAATGTAACGTTAGGAACATGTTTCTTTTTAATGATTTCATGTAGTACGTGATTTTGAATATCAGACGTATTAACCAAGCCATCAACGTAGATTAAATTTGCATTTCTATCCTCAACATGAAATGTTCGAAAAATCACATCAGTGGAATTAGTGAAAATTTCTTTCATCTGCTTAATATTTAAACCTAACTCACGGTATAACACGTTATTAGATACCTTCATGTACATTACCCCATAAAAAAGAATTATTTCTACTTTCTCCCTGATCAATGAGTTTATACCAATAGTGTTACTGTAGCTTTCAAAAACAAAAAAGAAAAAGGTTGCTTCTCAATAGCAAAACAACCTTCTTCTCTCATTACTCTTCAGGATCTTCTTGATAATGTTCGTTTAAGTATGCATTTTCTGTTGTAGCAAAATTCACTCCTAAAAGACTTTCAGTTGGGTTAAGCCCGTAAAGGCCTTTCTTTTGATCAGCAACATCTTCACCACTTTGAAATTGAGGGTCTTTCTTTTTCCTTGACATGATTTCAGCTCCTTACTATTGATTTTCTTTGTATTATTTACATGTCGACTAAAGAGTATTAATTGAAGTTACAACCACGAAATTTTTCCAAAGCATAATTTGATCACAATAGGATAATCTAGTCTTTGTACGATCATATTCACAATTCCTAGGGAGGTTTTCGTAATGGGCTTTTTTGATTTATTTAATGAAGAAGAAGAAACCAAAAAGGAAATCCGTAAAGAGGCACGTGAGGTAGATCGACGTGAAGATGTTGAATTCGCAGAAGAAAACGCGCACCTTGATCTTCGTGAAGAAGAGCTTGATATTGATAAATATCGCGTAGAAACGGGTGACGTTACGCTTCACAAAGATATCGTAGAAGAAGAAAAAACTGTAAATGTACCGGTTTCTCATGATCAAGTTATTATTGAACGTAGAGCCGTAGATCACGAGCCAACAGATGATCCTATTACAGAAGAAGAAACGATACACATTCCTGTAACAGCTGAAAAAGTCGATGTCGATAAGCATACCGTTGTTACTGGAGAAGTATCTGCACACAAACGCTCCGTACAAGAAACAGAGCAAGTCCGTGATGTTCTTCATAAAGAAGTAGCTGAAGTTGAATCTCACGGTGATACAGACATCATTCGTGAAGATTAGTTTCCACAGGAGCCCTACTTCTAAGAAGTAGGGCTCCTTTTGTTAGTCAAAATCATGAAAACTATACAGGAGGTTACTATGGGGAGATATATCATTATCGGAACCATAATGGGTGTACTTATCGGATGGTTTATGGGTTTTTCTTTACTAACAGGAATGCTTCTTGGAGGAGTAATAGGGGGCGTCAGTAAAGCCCTACACTATAAGAGCGAGAAAGAACACAACTCATATGAAACACCTAAACAATCCTTCTCCCTCCGAGAAGAACAACTAGATCTGAAAAAAGAACGAATACAAACTGGCGAAGTAAGAGTACACCACGAAGTCGTAGAAGATAAGAAAATGATGACTGTCCCAATAAAGCGAGAAGAACTGGTGATAGAAGCAGGCGATGAAGATGAAATTCGCATTCCTTTAAAAGAAGAAGAAATAGAAATACACAAGCATCCAGTTAAAGTAAATGAGGTCTCCATTACTAAACAACAAATAGAGGAAGAAGAGGAAATCAAAACAACACTGAGAAAAGAAGTTGTTCATTCAGAAGTAACTGGAGAAGCTGATGTAAGAGAAGAAGAACGATAGCGGTTCATATCGTTCTTCTTCTCTTGCCGTATCTTTTGGTAAGATTTACATCATAGATCTAATAGCGTAATTCACATAAAAAAAGCAAAATCACTTATACTAAAAATCAAAACCAAGAAAGAGGTGTTTATATCATGGCAAGTAACAACAATAATTCAAATCAATTATTAGTTCCAGGTGTACAGCAAGCATTGGATCAAATGAAGTATGAAATTGCATCAGAATTTGGCGTTCAATTAGGAGCTGACACAACTTCCCGTGCAAACGGCTCTGTGGGTGGAGAAATTACAAAAAGATTAGTTCAAATGGCTGAGCAACAAATGGGTGGATCTCAGTTTTAATAACACAACAGGGCACTTACAAGTAAGGTTGTAAGTGCCCTTTATCTAATATGCTCATGCCAAATAAGTGCTCGTTGTTCCATTTCTTTTACCATCTTTTCTTTCCCTTTTATATAAGAATTAATGTCAAATGCATACTGTTTAGCCAGAACAATTTTTCTATCGCCATATTGTTTTGCCTCCAAAGGGTACTTGCGCAAATAATCACGAAATGCAAGATGCCGAACAATTTCGGGATTATATCGTTCATATATATGGACGTGGTGAGATCTGTTGTTTCCTCCCTTTTGGAAAAAACGTCGATTCTTTATCCCATTTTCACCTTTTGGTTCATAACGTATAGCGATCATCTCTTCATTATAACTATCTACTGTTGTAATGTTTTTCACTACGGGCATGATATCAATAATAGGCTTAGCATGTAACCCTTCAATAGCTGTACTACCAATATGATAAATATCCAAAATTTCGGCCCCCAATACCTCCTTCAAAAGGTCAGCTTCTAATTGAAACATATCTGGCCACTGTTTGTTATATGGAAGTACTTCAACTTTTCTCATATCGTCCCCCTAATCGAGCTCAAAATAAAAAGCTATCTCCTAGATACACTAAGAGATAACTTCAGTTTTTATTGTTTTAATGATACATCACGCAAGAAGAAATATCCACTTGGGTATTGCCAGAACCCTTCTACATTCGAACGAGTCGCTGAAATGTTATCAGGGAAATACAGATACGCGTATGGTGATTCTTCCGCAAGCTTGTTCTGCACTTGAGCGTATAAATCAATCCTTGTTTCCGCATCTGTTTCTTGACGAGCTGCATCAAGTAATTCGTCTAGTTCTTCGTTCACAATTCGAGAACGATTTCCTGGTGGTCCAACGTTGGATGAATGAAAAACAGCATACAATCCATAGTCAGCATCAATTGTTACCGTTCCCCAGCTTCCTAAGAAAATCTCCATTTGACCAAGGCCAGCACGCTCAATATAAGTACCAAACTCATATGTGTCAATGGTCACATTAACACCAATCTCTTCAAGCTGTGCTTGAAGTGCCACAGCTAAGTCTTGACGCTCACGTTCATCATCCGTTAATAACGTTACTTCAAGACCATTAGAATAGCCTGCTTCAGCTAGAAGTTCTTTTGCTTGTTCCACGTCATATTCAATTGAATTTACACCTTCACTATATCCGAACACACCTGGTGCGATTGGTGTATGAGCAGGAATACCAATTCCGTCAAGAATACCAGCAACTAAGGCTTCTTTGTCAATTGCCATATGAAGGGCACGTCGAACATTTACATCATTAAACGGCTCAACTTCTGTGTTGAACCCAAGGTAGACCATTCTAGTACTATTTACTTGTTCAATTTCTGTATCAGGATTGCTCTCAATACGAGAAACGTCACTAGGCGAAACTGTGAAATTAATGTCGATTTCACCTGTTTCAAGCTCGGCAATTCGTGTTAAGCTCTCTGGGATCACTTTGAATGTTACAGTATCCACTTTTGCTTGTTCTTCATGCCAATAGTCTTCGTTTTTAGATAGGGTTACTGAGTTACCGGGCACCTGATTTACAAACTTGAAATAGCCTGTTCCAGCGGGATGCTCATTTGCTGCTGCAAAAGGGTTTTCTCCATTAGCAAGATCTTCGTATGATTGTTCAATTAAAATGGGACTGATAATGCTACCTGCTGTATGAGCAAGGTGAGCTGGTAGTGGAGCAAATGGAAATTCAGTCTCAATATGAACCGTAAACTCGTCTACTACACGAACATCTGTAACCATTCCAAATAAGAAAGCAACCGGCGCTGCCACTTCTGGATCACGTACACGGTCGAGACTTAGTTTTACTGCTTCGGCATTTAATTCTGCTCCATCATGGAATGTAACCCCTTCACGGATTTTCGCCTCCCAAACCGTATCTTCAATTTGTTCAAGTGACTCTGCTAAACCTGGTTGAATTTCTGAATTTTGATCCATATAAACGAGGCGATCATAAATAGTAGCGTTGATCGTGTTAGAGACGGTTTCATTGGCACCATGTGGATCTAATGAAACTGGGTCAGATACAACACCAATGTTGAGGTCTCCACCAACTGTCGGAGCTGTTTCGATATCTGAACTAGAGTCTTCTGGTACAGAATCACTACTGCAAGCTGCTACAATACTTATTACAAACATAAGCATGATAACAAAAATTCTTGATGAGATTTTCTTCATGTAAATCCTCCTTGTTCTCTATGGTGAATTTTATATTACTATAGAATTATAGTTTACTAGTTTTAAAACTGTCAATTTAATACAGAAAAAATGAAAAATTACAATCCTATAAAGAAAAAGAAAAAAACATCAGTTAAACTGATGTCTATTACATTTTAGTCGTTGTTTTCTCAGTTTTTTTATTATTTTTATATAACTGAATAAAATCATCTCTTACAAAAACATGCAATTCACATGCTTGTTTTTCTTTTAGCTCCAGGCTCCTATGTACGTCAGGAAAGTCTTTTTGAACATGCAATCTTATAAATGGTAATTTTTCTTGAGCCTTTTGAGACCGGATATTCACTTTTCTAGCTCCAGAAAAAACATACTTTAAATGAATGTCAAAAAAAGCAATACGCAAGATTTCAATTTTGGAAGCTAAATTGTACCCTTTTCCCCAATAATGATGTCCGATCCACGTACCTAAATGACAAGATTCTTTTTCATGATCGATAAACATTAATGTCGTAATTCCTATAACATGTTTGTTTTCATCTAGGATGACTCTCGAGATTGTCTTTCCTTCCTTTTCCTCTTCCATTATTGAAATAATAAATTTCTCCGTATCCTTTATAGTCCCATCAGGCAAACCAAGTGCATCCTTCACTTCAGGTGCCGACGATAACTCATAAATTCGTTTGCAATAGTCAAGACTGTGTTCGACTAAATAAATATTCCTCATACATCCTAACTCCGTTCTTTCTAGTAATCTAATTGTTATTACTTTCGCACGTTACGGATGAAAGCCTCAAGATACGTTGATCTAAAACAACGGTACCGCCATTATCGATACAAGGTTCAATAATCTTCTGGTTTGCCTTATAATTATTCTCAATTTGAACAATCCTTCCTATCCCAAGAGTTAGAATGATTGTTGTTCCAAGTATTAAAAACAACCAATTCCATTTGTTTTTATTCATAGTCCTGGTCCTTCCTTTCAAAAGATATGAGTTTTTTGAGATATTGACAGTTTAAAATGATTCTATCTTATTTCTGATTGTATCTGCTCAATTCTTCACGAATTTTCTTAAGCTCTTCTGTTTGGTTAAGAATATTGTTATTCACCTTTCTTATTGCATCATAAATAGCAAAAAGTCCTGTGAAAACTAAAATAGCAACTAATAACATAATTTCAACCTACTTTCAATCCAATAATCATTTCCTGTTTCTATCTCTACATATTAACATTAATCCCCAATTTATTGTTGAAGATAGGAAAAAACATTCCAGGTTGTATACGAAAACTCAAACTCCTGCTTTGAAGTTGTCTATTTTTTGTTTCTCGGGTTTCACGACCTCAACCACACCATTTGCGGTTGTCTATGTTCTATTTCACTCATTTCACTTCCCAAAGCTCTCCCTTTGCGGTTTTCAATTCACTGCTTCTCCCATTTCACAGCCCTAAGCACTCCTTTTGCAGTTGCCAATGCTCTGTTTCTCCCATTCCAAAGCTCCAAGCACTCCTTTTGCGGTTGCCAATGCTCTGTTTCTCCCATTTCACAACCTCAAGTTCCTCCACCTTCAATCTATCTCAATACCACATTTACAAACATGCATTTTTACAGCAAAAAACAACAGTGGAGACCACTGTTGTTTTCAACACCTAATTATTTTCCATTTACTTTAATCTCGTTGGCTACAACATCTACTTCAAACATAGAAATGTTATTTTCATCATGAATTAAAATGTTTGTAATTTGATCTTCGACATGCTCTTGAATTGCACGACGCAATGGACGAGCTCCAAAAGCCTGATGATATCCAAGTTCAGCAATTTTTTCTTTTGCTGCTTGTGTTACCACCATGGATAAAGCTTGCTCCTTTAGTGTTGCTTGTAAATCATCAAGCATAATATCAATAATAGTAATTAGGTTATGTTTCTCTATGTGATTGAATTCAACAATTGAGTCAATTCGGTTTAAGAATTCAGGCTTGAAGTAATCTCGTAAGCTTTCAAGAATGCTTTGTGTTGCTAACACACTTTCTCCTTCTGATTCATTAAAGCCGATGGCACCTAATTTCTTGTCGTTTACTCCTGCATTAGAAGTCATGATAATCACTGTTTCATTAAAGTTGACTACTCTTCCTTGACTATCTGTCAAACGGCCATCATCCATAATTTGTAGGAACATGTTCATTACGTCAGGGTGTGCTTTTTCGATTTCATCTAAAAGAATAATGGAATACGGATTTCTTCGAACTTGCTCTGTTAATTGACCTGCTTCATCATGTCCCACATAGCCTGGAGGTGAACCAATGAGTTTGGATACAGAGTGTTTTTCCATATATTCACTCATATCAAGACGAATCATGGAATCTTTGCTTCCGAATAGTTCAGCAGCTAGTGTTTTCGTTAACTCTGTTTTCCCTGTTCCTGTTGGTCCGACAAATAAGAAGGAAGCAGTTGGTCGGTTTTTTGGTTTTAATCCAACTCGCGCACGAAGGATGGCTTTTGCCACTTTTTCAATTGCTTTTTCTTGTCCGATTACTTTTTTAGTTAAATTTCTTTGAAGGTCTCTCATTTTTGATTGCTCTGATTTTTGCAATTTTTTAACTGGAATGCCTGTACTTTTTTCAATAATATCTTGAATGTGTTCAACTGTTACCTCTGTAACAGGCTCAATCACATCATTTTCTAATTTCCGTTGTAGCTCGAGTTCTTCATCGCGAAGACGAGCTGCTTTTTCATAATCTTCTTGCTGTGTTGCTTCTTCTTTTTCACGTGTCAGGTCATCTAAACGCTTTTGAAGTTTGACTTTATCTGTAATCCCTTGCTTTAGGTTTAACTTCGAACCAGCTTCATCAAGCAAGTCAATGGCTTTGTCCGGTAAGAAGCGATCTTGAATGTAACGATCAGATAATGCTACACAAGCTTTTAATACATCGTCTGAATATTTTACATTATGATAGTTTTCATAAATAGGTCGAATCCCTTTTAAAATCTCAAGAGCTTCTTCTGGTGTTGGCTCTTTAACCACAACAGGTTGGAAGCGACGCTCAAGTGCTGGGTCTTTTTCAATCATACGATATTCTTTTAACGTTGTTGCCCCAATGATTTGGAATTCCCCACGTGCTAATGATGGTTTTAAAATGTTGCTAGCATCCATAGATCCTTCAGAAGAACTACCAGCGCCGACCATCATGTGAAGCTCATCGATAAAGAGAATTACGTTATCACGTTCTTTTAACTCCACTACAAGTTGTTGCATCTTCTCTTCAAATTGACCACGATAGCTCGTACCCGCAACAAGTGAACTAATATCTAGAACATACACTTCTTTATTGAGTAACTTAGCTGGAACTTCTCCTTTTACAATCTTTAAAGCAAACCCTTCCACTATTGCTGTTTTACCAACACCAGCTTCACCGATTAAAACAGGATTGTTTTTTGAACGACGGTTTAAAACTTCAATTACGCGTTCAATTTCCTTTTCACGGCCAATTACTGCATCAATTCGCCCTTGTCTTGCTTCATCAGATAAATTCCGACCGTGTTGATCAAGAAAGCCATTGCCGCCATTTGTTGGTGCAGATTCTTTCACTTGCTGTTGTGTAAATCCGTTCGCTACCCCACCCATGTTAGCTTGCATGAAGCCTTTAAAGATATCATCAAAATGAAATGAAGACATTCCAAATTGATTCTGTGCTTGGGCATAACAGTCTGCACATAATGAAATTTGTTTTTTAGACTGATTTATAATAATATTCATCTTTACATTCGCTTGGTTACTTTGACATTTATCACATAGAACCATTTTTGAATCCTCCTTTTGACTTTGACTATATTTGACCATTAATATAAAAAGAAAAGCCATATTAGGCTGTAATCTTATTTCATTTAAGATTATTATATTTGACCTTTTTTGACTTTTCAAGCAGAAAGTTTAATTATTTTTTTCCATTTATTAGAAACGAGCAAAGCCCTTTTGTAAAAAGTACTTTGTTATAGCTAAATACTCCCGAGCATACGACTGAACCAACACAGATTTAGGAGTCTCAGCAGGCAACCCCATGACATCTAATCCATAATCTTTTGCTATCAAGATGGCCCGGTAAAGATGATAACGGTTGGTTACAATTATTCCTTTCCCAGATAAATTCGGAATGTGATCTTTTGAGAAAGTAAGATTTTCAAGCGTCGAAGTTGATTGTTCTTCTAACAAAATTCGAGACTCTTCTATTCCGTTTTTCAGTAATTCCCTTTTAATAGCTTCAGCTTCTGTAATATCCTCACCTGGACCTTGTCCACCTGAAGCAATGACTAGCGTATTTTTATTTTCAATTAAATATTCCAATGCTGCGTTAATTCGGTGTTGAAGAGATAAAGATGGAATTTCTCCCTTCACTCTTGCTCCTAATATAATGACATAATCAGCATCTTCTATTACATGACTAGAACTATAACGAAGAATTTGAATGTGTAAGAAACCAACATAACAGGTTGCAAATACAATGCTAACCAGAAATAAATTGAATAACACCTTTTTCCCCATGATCAATCCCATTTCTTTAAGATAATGTCAAAGAAAAAGAGCTGCCCCTCATGACAACTCTTATAAACGCTAATTTAATAAATCTAACTCTTCTTCTAAAAACTTCATTAATTCTCGAACCATCGATTCTGAAAAATCAAAACGTATTCCAGCAGCTTCATACACTTCCGGTAATGACCTTGAAGAGCCAAGTGAAAGAGCTTTTTTGTAATTTTTCAATGCTTGTTCAGGATTTTCGCGATATTGCTTGTACATTTGGACAGCGCCTAATTGAGCAATAACGTATTCGATATAATAGAACGGCACTTCAAATATATGAAGAACACGTAACCAAGCAGTTTCCTGCCACTTCTCATAACTACTCCAATCAACAACATTTGAATCAAGCTCAATCATCAATTCCTTGTACATAGCATCACGTTCAGCAGCCGTGTGTTCTGGGTTTTCATACATCCAATGTTGAAATTGATCAATGATCATGCCTTGAGGCAGAAAATGAATGATTCCTGTTAATTGCTCTTTTTTTGCTCGAATAAGTTCCGCTTCATCCTTGTAAAAAAGGTTCCATTGATCCATTGTTAGCAATTCCATCGACATACTTGCTAATTCTGCTGATTCCATTGGCGTTTCGCGGTATTCACCAATTGGTTGTGTTCTCATTAAGTCGTTATGAATGCAATGTCCCATCTCATGTAACAATGTAATCATATCATCATGTGTCTTAGAGGCGTTCATAAAGATGAAGGATAACTCCGAAATAGGAAGGTTTGAACAAAATCCTCCAGGTGCTTTTCCTTTTCGACTGTTTAAATCGAGCATGCCACCTTCATTCATTTTTGTTAAAAGCTCATAAAAACGAGGGTCAAGGTTATCAAAAATCGTCTTGGATTTCTCAATAAGCTCATTTGTTGTTGCAAATGGTTGTAGGGGTTTTTCTCCTTTTGGAACCCCTTGTCGATCCCACGGTCTATACGTATCAATTCCTAACTCTAATTTGTGTTGTTTCTGAAGCTTTTCTTTTAATGGTTTAACGTGCTTTTGTATCGATTCAGCTAAGTTTTTGCAATCCTCAGGTGTATAGTCGAATCGTTCATATTTCTTAAACATATAATCACGAAAGTTAGTAAGTCCTGCATTTTGAGCTTTTTTGTGACGGATAACGATTAATTGATTCATAATTTCTTGTAATTCCGCTTCTTTTGAAAGAATGGCCTCAGATAATAAAGTAAGTGCTTTTTGCCGCGTCTTACGGTTAGGATCTTGAATGTATGGAGAAAGTTCACTTAAGGTAAGTTCTTCATCATCCCATTGAACTGTTAAAGCACCAGTATACTCAAAGTATTTTGTGGCGAGCTCATCTTCTTTCACTTCTAAATCAATATTTTCTAGTCGAAAGATTTCTTTGGCATTTTGTTTTCTCTTAATTAATTGGTTATACAATACTGGGTCAAGTTGATTTAGAGCTTTTGAAGATAAGAAAGCTTCATCAAATAGTGAAGCATACTTCTTATAAAGAGGGTCGATGACCGTTTGATCGTATTCAAACTTTTCTTTTGCTTCTTTTAAATCACTTTGACACTGAAAATCAATATAATGTCCTGACATTGCCTCTTCTATTGAGTCGAACAACTCTGTTTGCTTTTTTAACCATGCTTCAAATTCCTCAACTGACTCAGTCGGGGCTTGTAATAATTCATTGAACATTTTTTCTAGTTTGGTTGGATCTTGAACATGTATAGGTTCTACGTAAAATGCGGGCATGAGTTTTCCTCCTTTTTATGTAAGCTTATCGTACCAAAATGTACCTTCTTAATAAATACTAAAAATATCCAAATAAAAAAAGAGGTTGTCCTTAAGACAACCCCTCGATAATCTATCTTATTTCTCCATCCAATTTGTATGGAAAGTACCTTCTTTGTCAATACGTTGGTACGTATGAGCACCAAAGTAGTCTCTTTGAGCTTGTAACAAGTTAGCAGGAAGTGTTTCTGTACGATAGCTATCAAAGTAAGCTAGTGCACTTGAAAGACCCGGAACCGGAATTCCAAGTTTTACTGCTGTAGCAACAACGTCACGCGCAGCTTCTTGGTAGCTTTCTACAATCTCCTTAAAGTAAGGATCTAATAAAAGGTTCGTTAGGTTTGCATCACGATCGTATGCTTCTTTAATGTTTTGTAAGAAACGTGCACGGATGATACAACCACCTCTGAAGATCATTGAGATGTTGCCTAGGTTTAGGTTCCAGTCATACTCTTCAGAAGCTACTTTCATTTGAGCAAAACCTTGAGCATAAGAGCAGATCTTACTTAAATACAGTGCTTTGCGAATTTTTTCAACGAATTCTTTTTTATCTCCGTCAAATGTAGCATTTGGTCCGCTCAGGATTTTGCTTGCTTTCACACGCTCTTCTTTCATTGCAGAAATGAAACGAGAGAAAACAGATTCAGTAATAATGGATAAAGGAACACCTAAATCAAGTGCACTTTGACTTGTCCATTTACCAGTTCCTTTTTGGCCAGCTGTATCTAAAATCATATCAACCATTGGTTTACCAGTTTCGTCGTCCACTTTCGTGAAGATGTCTTTTGTAATTTCAATTAAGTAACTATCAAGTTCGCCTTCATTCCACTCTTTGAACGTTTCATGCAATTCTTGCGCACTTAATCCTAGAACGTCTTTCATAAGGTGGTATGATTCACAAATTAATTGCATATCACCATATTCAATTCCGTTATGAACCATTTTCACGTAGTGTCCAGCACCATTTGGACCGATGTACGTACAACAAGCATCTCCATTAACCTTTGCAGAAATATCTTTTAAGATAGGTTCTACTAGATCATAAGCTTCTTTTTGTCCACCTGGCATAATAGAAGGACCTTTTAGCGCGCCTTCTTCTCCACCTGATACTCCTGTTCCAATGAAATGGATACCAGATTCAGCAAGTTCTTTGTTTCTGCGGCGAGTATCTTCGAAGAACGTATTCCCACCATCAATTAAGATGTCGCCTTTTTCCAAATGGGGCAATAATTGCTCAATTGTAGCGTCTGTTGCGAAACCAGCTTGAACCATTAGTAGAATCTTTCTTGGTGTTTCTAGTGAAGCAACAAACTCTTCAATGCTATATGTACCAACAACATTCTTACCTTCTGCTTCTTTTAGCATGGTCTCTGTTTTTTCTGAAGATCTGTTGAAAACAGAAACACTATACCCTCTACTTTCAATGTTAAGCGCTAGGTTACGACCCATTACAGCTAGTCCAATAACCCCAACTTGTTGTTTACTCATTTCTACCACTCCTAATGTTTTCTTTCTTTAGTGTGCTCTAACTTTACCCAATACATGATTATTTTCTCACAACAATTCTTTTTCGGGTACAGTTTTTTTTGGAATTCTCCATTAATATTACTATCACTCCAACAAAGGCGCAAATATTTCTTACTTTTTTTGCTCATTTTCTACAGATATTAGCCTAAATTGTCTGATTTTACTAATAATTACAGCTTGCTTGCATATGATGACTATATAACAAATAAATGTAGGTGATCATTTGAGTCAATATAATAGGTTACACTACAAGTTTCAGAATTTACAAGAAAAAAACATGTCATTCGAACAAGTTTTTAACCGTATTATAAAATTTATGAGCATCAAGCCGTGTGGAAATTACCGCTTAATGGTTGGGACAGACTCTCAAGTTCATGCGACGTGTACGGTTTTCATCACGGGAATTGTCATTCAAAACACTGGAAAAGGAGCTTGGGCGTGTATTAGGAAGTTCACCGTTCCGAGAAAAATGCTACATTTACACGAACGTATCTCGTTAGAAACATCATTAACGGAAGAAGTTGTTTCCATGTTTACAGATACAAAAAAGAACAAAATGATCGATCTCGTGTTACCGTATGTTTATCAAGGCGCTACCTTTTCCATCGAAGGACATATTGATATTGGGTCTGGGCAAAGAAACAAAACACGTGAGTATGTACATGAAATGGTGGCCAGGTTAGAAACAATGGGGGTTGAGCCCAAAATCAAGCCAGATGCTTTTGTAGCTTCAAGTTATGCAAATAAGTATACGAAAAAAGCAGGAGGATAACACCCTACAAAGGAGCTATCACTGTACCTGCAATAGTTGGAACTGCACTACCTCCTACTTTTACTAATGGTTTCTCTTGTGATGTGCCTATAGTAATTTTAACTTTTCCAGGTCTCCCCATTGCCTGTCCTTGTGCAATTTGAAACGAGTGATCCTTATTGAAATCAAAAATGCCTTCTAGTATGAAATAACCAGTTAAAGCTCCATTAGCTGATCCCGTTACAGGATCTTCATTTATGCCAACAGCTGGGGCAAAATCTCTAGTATATACAATACAGTCCTCTTCTTGACTGTCGAACGTAAATAGATGTGTTGTGGTGATTTGATGAGCTTCATTATGTTCTTTTAACTTCGTCATTTGCGGGATAGCATCGTCAATCGCTTTTCTTGATTTTACTGGGATGAGTAGATGCCAATTCCCTGTATAGGCGATTCGAATTGGATAATTACTAGCAATATCTTCTCTAGATAAACCAACAATACTTACTAATTCATCTATGTTCGTATCAATGCTTTTCACCTTAGGTTCGACTTGTGTCATCATAACCGAATCGAGTTTTCCTTCATTTAAGACAAATTCTACTGGAACATGACCGATGTTTGTTTCAAACGTGATCATGTTCTTTTTCTTTATCCATTCATATACCGTTCCAAGTAACCAAGCTGAAGCCACAGTCGCATGACCACAAAAATTTATTTCGCTAGTGGGTGTAAAAAAACGAATTTGGAAATCAGCATTAGAGCCAGGCTGTGATGGTGTTAAAAAAGCCGTTTCTGATAAATTTAGTTCTTTTGCAATAGCTTGCATCTCACTAGACGTCATAATTGAAGCATCTGGTACTACCCCTGCCGGATTGCCTCCGAACGCTTCCGACGTAAATGCATCTACATGGAATATTTTTAAATCCTTCATCGTTCACTCCCCTTTTATATTATGTGCCTTATCTTAACGTAATGAAAAAAGAAGAGCTAGCTTCGGTGTCCTTTTTAAGATAAAAAACCAAGCCCTCTGCAATGAGTAGTAGCTTGGTTTACAAAGATTACCCTTCTGATTTTTCCAGTTCCAGTTGGCCATTTTGCACCTTTTGCGCTCTTTTAGACACAAACCAATTAAACAGCAAAAGAACGCCAATCAGACAAATTCCTATAACAATCGATTGCCAAACATGACTTGTAATCCATCCAATAATTAAATCTATCCTTGGTATCACCCAAAGAATACTAAGAAATAACGTAAAAACAAAGATTTTTATTAGATCAGACATATCTCCTCTCCTTACTGTTCGTCCTTTTACATCTTTATATATGTGGTTGAAAATAAAATCATGTCAAGATTAACGAGAAATATTTTTGAATATTATAAAATATAGGAACCTTTTATGGTATTTTAGTAATAAAAGATTATAAGTAGTAAAATAGACTCTTTTTAGAATATGTGAGGTTCTAAACATGCGATTCATTTTATTTCTTCTACCTATTCTTATATTCCTAACTAGCTGCTCTTCTGACTCAAACAATGTACATAAAAATCCAACTGTTATAAATGGATTTGTTGATCTTCAGTCTGTTTCCTTTGAGACGAAAGACCTTATCCCCCTTAACGGAAGTTGGAATTTGTATTGGAATGAGAGATTGCAATCGGTTCAAAATCATTCTCAAAATCATGACTATATTAATTTACCCGGACTTTGGAATGGGTTGGAAGTAAAAGGAGAAAAATTGCCAAGTCAAGGGTATGCGACTTTTCACTTATCCGTTCAATTAAATGATGATGATCTAAATCGGACATTAGGGCTATACATTCCATATATTCATACAGCTTATGCAGTTTACATTGACGGAGAATTAAAAGTAGAGGTTGGTTCTGTTGGCGATAGCAAAGAAACGAGCAAACCCAAATATTCACCAAATTCCATATTCTTTACACCTGCAGAAAAAACATTTGACATCATCATTCAAGCGTCTAATTTTCACCACACTAAAGGCGGTCTTAGTGGCGATATTCTTATTGGTAACGCCGAGGCATTAACGTTATATACTCAAAAGCGTGTAGCAAATAATCTATTTCTATTTGGTTGTTTTTTAATTATTGCTATTTATCATATATCCATTTATATGTACCGTCGGGAAGAAGTTACATCTTTTGTATTCGGATTGTTTAGTTTGCTAATAGGGATAAGGATGTTATTAATCGACCAAGCATTTCTAGTTACATTATTCCCTACTCTAAACTGGGGATTGGAAATGCGTCTAGAATACGTAACGAATTATGGGGGATTTTTCCTGTTTTTGATCTTTTTGAAGCAAATGTACCCATTAGACGTTCACTATCGGTTCTACCGAGTAATGGTCGTCATAACAGGGTTATTTACCTCTCTCGTCTTGCTAACAACACCATATATCTTTACATATATATTTAATTGGTACACCGTATTAGCCTTGTTCCTTATCCTATATTTTGCATATGTATTAATTGTTGCCGCTATAAGAAAAAGAGAATCTGCTTTAATTAGTGCAGTAGCGGGGTTGTTTTTTTATCTGACCATAACAAATGATCTTTTATACAATCTAAACATTATACAAACAGGTAATTATTTGCCTTTAGGATTTCTCGTCTTTATTGTTTCTCAATCATTAGTTATGTCTATACAATATTCCAAAACATTTAAACAAGTGGCCAAGCTGAATGAACAACTTAGTCATTTAAATGAGTCGTTAGAAGATAAAGTACAAGAACGAACGGAAACATTAAAGAATACAATGAGAGAAACGGCAGCGGCCCTCGCTGAAAAATCAGCTCTAGAAGAAAGAAACCAACTTATTCGCGATATCCACGATACAGTTGGCCATACATTAACAACAATCATCGTTCAAATCGAAGCTGGAAAACGGTTAATAAAAAAAGATCCTTTATCTGCTGTTGCAAAATTAGATGCTTCTCAACAACAAGTAAGGACGGGGTTAGATGATATTCGTCGCATTTTAAAAATCATTAAGACTGCTGAATTATCAGATAATTTCCTAGATTCTATCAGGCAATTAATTGCAAACACAGAAAAAACAACGGGGGTTACGATTGAAACCGAAATTGTTTTAAACGGGACGTTTACTTCGCAATTGCGTCATGTGTTATTTCGCGCCTTACAAGAAGGGTTAACAAATGGGATTCGCCACGGGCAAAGCAATAGCTTTATTTTCAAATTATATGATTCAAACGTGAACGTACATTTCTATCTTAAAGATAACGGAAACTCACCGGAGGAATTTGAGATGGGGCTTGGTCTTACAGCGATGAAAGAGCGTGTAGATGAATTAGGAGGAACATTTGAACTTGATACGGCAGACGGGTTTACGATCCACATTACTTTGCCAAAGTAATTTTCACCACTTGCCGTTTATCCTTATCACTCTTTAGTTATTTTTGCCTATGTTCCACTTTAAGAGAACATGATATGATGTGGCTACTTAAGAAGAGGTGAACATATGAAACAACTCATTCTATTAGTTTCAGGAATGCTTTACTTGTTTTTGAACACCTCTATTTCAGCCGAAAAGACGTTTGAGCAAAAAGGCTATACTCATGAAGCGGTTTTTGAATCGTTTCAAGGAAATGACAGCCAAGATACAAAAAACTCAAGTATAACCGCTGGAACAATCACATTGCTTATTTGGTTTGTTTCTTTCATAAATCTAGCAACCTTTGAAAATCAATGTGTCGAAACATCAAAACATTTCCTGTTCTCCGTATTTTATCAATCTAATTATTTTCAAAACAGCATTCATTCCTAATTACCTTTTTTGAAAGGAGGAATAGATGATGTTTTGGATTCGTCTTATGACTATTGCTGTTTTGTCGGCAAGTGCATTCAGTATTTTCTTATACCAAGGAATTGAATTTACACAAGCTATGTTTGATCTTTGGAAAAATAAAGCATAACAAAAAAGCGTGCGCCTATTATAGGTCGCACGCTTTTTTGTTACCCTGGTTTCCTAAAGATTGTTGCTATGGCAATAGTTTTTCCTCATAGTGAAATGGAGCGGAAGTCACTCGACTCCTGCGGGAATGAAGAGGTAAGGGCGAGACCCCGCAGGCTCGGCACCTCCCCGCGGAAAGCGAGTGGCTGAAGCGCAATGGAACGAACATGAGGAGAACACGTATCCCATAAAAACAACAAAGTATACGAAAACAGCCTTTGTTACATTAAAATGGTCCCCAAGCAATAGCATGTGCAACTAATAAAAATACACATCCAATAGCAAACCAAACGATTAATAATGGGAAGATAAATTTAGCCCATTTTCCGTAAGAGATACCAGCAGCAGCAATTGTTGCCATAAAGTATCCCGATGTTGGGAAAATAATGTTCGATAATCCATCTCCAATTTGAAAGGCTAAAATAGCTGTTTGTCTAGTTGTTCCAACTATATCTGCTAGTGGAATCATAATTGGCATCGTTATTAAAGCTTGACCGCTTCCAGAAGGAACAAAGAAATTAAACAATCCTTGCGTTGCTAACATCCCTAATACGGTGATGGAAGATGGCAAACTGCTTACTACATGAGATAAGGCATAAATGATTGTATCAATGATTTGACTTTCTTCCATTACTACTGCTACTCCGCGTGCAACACCAATAATCATCGCACCGAGTAAAACATCGCGGAATCCCTTATTAAATGAATCACTGATCTGATTTCCTGACATCCCCGCTACGATACCTACCACAACACCCATAGCTAGAAAATAACCAGCTAACTTAATAAAGTCCCATTGATGATTTAACACTCCATAAATCATCCCAATAAACATGATGATGACAACAATTCCCGCAACCTTTTGTCTAGTTGTAATTTCATAATTCTTTTCTTCATATATATGTTGAGATGCTGTTTCTTTTAAACTCTGTTTAACTAGATGTGGGTTCTTTTCAAGTTTTTTCGCATATCGAATTAAAAAGAAAACCCCGGAAACAATGATTGCCATTAACAACAAGAAGCGGTAACCTGCACCAGAATAAATAGGCAATTCTGCAATTTGATGAGAAAGTCCAACTGTGCCCGGATTGGTTAAAGCTGCTAAAAAACCACCTGTTGTCGAAATTAACGCTACTCCAGCAGCCATCATTTTGTCATAGCCAAGTTTAATCATTAACGGAATTAATATTGGTACATAAACTAACGCTAACTCCGGCGTACCAATAAATGCAGTAATAATAGAAAATGTTACTAACAACACAGGAATGATTAATACTTTTCTAGTAATAAACGTTCTCGTTAATCGATCTACACCAAAGTGAATGATCCCCGTATCCTTCAATACCATAAATGCTCCACCAATCATAAATGTAAAGAAGACAACGGAACTTGCGCTTACCATCCCTTGAGGAATCGCCGTTAAAAAGTCCATTAATCCAATCGGTGTTGATTCAATAAATGTAAATACCTCCGGATTGATCATCATTCTCCCCATTGGACCCTCGACTCGCTCATATTGACCGGCCGGGATAATATAGGAGGCAATACTCATAACTGCAACGAAAATTAGTAAAATAACATAAATATGTGGAAAAGCAAATTTCTTTTTTGGTTGTTGTTTCTCTACTGGCGTAATGGGTGCTTGTGCTCTCAAATTCTTCCACTCCTTTTTCTCTATGAGGTTTTTTTTAGCAATAAATAATTAATAATTCCTAATATTCAATCTATTATTTATACAATGGTTTCTCCGATATTCTTTTCAAATACAAATGTGCCTCTGGAGATTGTATAGACTGTCTTACCAGTAAAAGTCTTACCTACATAAGGACTAATTTTATGTCGATAATATAAATCTTCTGCATTTAAAACAAACTTTTCATCCAAATTAACTAATGTTAAATCTGCATCGGCCCCTATACGAATTGACCCTTTTTCGGGAAAAAGTCCGAATCGTTTTGCAGGCTGATATGCGGTTACTTCTGCAATCTTTGACAAGGATACACCACGTTTATGGTAACCTTCAGTCAAAAGAGCATGCAGTGTATTTTGGCATCCAGCAATTCCTCCCCACACATCAAAAATGCTTTCTCCTTGATATTTCAACTCAGGTGGTGATGGAGAATGGTCAGAACTAATTAGATCGATATCGCCATTAATTAACGATTGCCATAAAAGTTCCACTTCCTCCCTTTCTCGTAAAGGAGGAGCACACTTGGCAGTAGCACCGATTTCCTCAAACTCATCAATAGATAAACATAAATAATGAGGACATGTTTCAGCCGTTACATTAATCCCTTGTTCTTTAGCTTCTTTAATCCGATCGATCACTAGTTTGCTGCTAACATGTACAATATGTAACTTACAACCCGTTAATTCTGCGTAACGCAGCACTCTCTCAACTGCTTCCATCTCAGAAAGGATCGGGCGTGAATTACAATAGTCTCGAATCGATAAACGTTGTTCTTTTATTGCTTTATCTGTTAAGAAATTAATCATTTCGTTTGATTCAGCGTGCAAAGCTAAAATGGAATCCAGTTCAGAAATCTTCTCCATTCCTTTAAGTAATGTATGATTATCAGCATACTGAAAATCATCTGTCCCGCACTCAGACATAAAAGCTTTAAAGCCAATCGCACCTTGTTCATGTAAGTCAGAAAGCTGGTCAAGATTATCTGGAACTAATCCACCCCACAAACGGTAATCAACAATGGATTTGTTATCGGCGAGTTCCTTCTTTTCTAAAAAACGTTCCTTTGTGGTGGTTGGAGGATTACTGTTTAAAGGCATATCAAAAAATGTCGTTACACCTCCAGCTGCTAAGCTTTTACTTCCCGTTTCAAGCCCTTCCCAATTTTCTCTGCCAGGCTCATTGAAATGAACATGCACATCAATTAAACCAGGAAATACGTGCAATCCTTTTGCATCAATTGTTCGCGCGCTCCCTTCCATTAATGTACCTGATTCAGCGATTGTCATGATTTTGCCATTATGTATTCCTAGATCCGCTTCAAAAATATCTTTTTCAGTTACTATCGTTCCAGATCGTATAACTGTATCAAATAACATGTTAGTTCCCCCTGTTTTATAACGTTGACTAGTATGAGTGTAAAAGATTCCTAACTAATCATCATTAGCCACTTAAACTAAATCAACGTAATTTTATTAGTTAGCTTGCACAAATTGAGTCCAAAAAAAATAAAATAGCTTTATGTTTTTATCCTATAATTCAGTTTTATCAGATACTTCCAAAACTTTGGTTAATTATGTTAGGAAATATAACAATCTTTTTGATGAATCTGACACAAGGAACTACAAATTTTCATGAAAGCACTTAAATTTATCCTATTCCTTGTTTATTAAGTCAGTTAACCGCTCGCGAGAGTATATAAAAAAGAGACAAACTCGCCCGGAAATTCATAAAATGAAAACTTCACCTGTCAATAAACCTAACAGAATCCATCACATTTTAATCATTCACTTGAGTTCGTCTCAATTGCTCTTATCCTTTTTTATTTATTGACACGTTTCCCACGCCACACCAATCTATCAAGGTTAAAGCGATAATTTCTGCTGTTAAAAAAACGTTATCCAGTTCAATATATTCATTTGGAAAGTGCGCTTTTTCAGTTACACCTGGTCCAAACACTATCGTTGGAACTTTTCCTACATTGGTAAGCAATCCACCATCTGTCCCCCAAGGAGAAGCCTCCACTATAGGCTCTTCTCGTAATACCAATTGATAGTTTTCAGTTAATGAAGCAACAAGCTCATGATCCGTTTTGATCGAACCCGGATGCCACCTCGCTCCAAACCATTCTACTGTTGGAGGTGCACTCACAAACCATTCATCCACTTCGCCAATGTTTTCTATCCACTGCTCTAGTTCTCGCTTAGCTTCGTCCATCGTTTCATTTGGAGAAACGCCTATTCTACCTTCCAATTTTACTAGGTCTGGAACCGATGATGGCCAGTCTCCTCCTTCTATTTTCCCTATATTAATGGGAATTGGTATCGGGATGCTCTTATACAAAGGGTCCGTTATACGGCTGTTTCTAATTTTCTCAAGATCGGAAAGGTGGTTAATGACCATCATGCTTTTTTCAATTGCACTTATCCCTTCATACCTTGTTCCCCCATGTGCAGAACGACCTTTTATATAAATTCGGAACCACATAGACCCTTGTTGTTTCGGGAAGATCTTCATATTGGTTGGTTCCGGGATGATAGCAGCATCCGCCTTATAACCTCTAACAATAGAAGCCAATGTACCTGTTCCGCCACTCTCTTCTTCAATTACACTCTCAAAAATTACATCTCCTTTCAGAGAAATCGATAATGCTTGAATTGCCTGAATTGCTAAAAGAAGTGAAACATTCCCTCCCTTCATATCTGTTACGCCTCTCCCATACATTTTTCCATCTACTATTTTTCCACTATAAGGATCATCTTCCCATTGTCCAGAATCTCCAGCAGGTACAACATCAATATGGCCATTTAATATAATTGAACGTCCATCTCCCGTTCCCTTTAAAATCCCTACAACATTGGGACTTCCATCAAAGTGAACTTTAGAAGAAGCGAAGTCAGGATGAGTCTGTAACTCTTTTCCATCAGGATCCCATACATCAAGTACTAAGCCCATTTTGGTTAAGGTTTCAATAACAATTGTTTGAGCCCCTGCTTCATTTCCTTGCGTACTTTGTGCTTGAACTAGTCTCTGCAGCAATTTGGTTCCTTCAGTGCGATGTTCTTGTAACCAATTTGAAATCGAATCTTTCAATTGATCTTGATCTTTCATCACACTTCCCCTCTCTCATTTCTTATTCTGTAACAAACTTAACCTGATCTGGAATGAAAAGTGGTGCCCCAGTTGCTTGGATAACGTCTTCTATACAGTAAGGTAACATCACTTCTTGTAGAATTAACCCATCATTAGAAACTTCGATTACAGCCATATCTGTTATAATGATATCGACGCATTGTTTCGCTGTTAATGGAAGAAGACAATTCGTAACAATTTTCGCTTGACCATCTTTGTTCGTGTGATTCATTACAACAATCACTTTCTTCGCTTTTTTAGCCAATTCCATCGCTCCACCGATACCTGGTACCCGCTTGTTAGGAACAATCCAGTTAGCCAAATCCCCACTTTCACTTACTTCGAGTCCTCCTAAAATGGTGATGTCTACATAACCTGAGCGAATCATGCCAAAAGCAATGGAACTATCAAAATAAGAAGCTCCAGGGACCGTCGTTACAGGAAACCCAGCTGCATTACATAAAGTAGGATCTTCTTTTCCTTTTTCCGGAGCCTTTCCAATCCCAAGGATCCCATTTTCAGCATGAAACATCACGTGACAGGTGTCTGGTAAATAGTTGGCAACAAGTGATGGGATCCCTATTCCTAAGTTTACGATCATACCACTTTCAATTTCGAGTGCTGCCCGTTTGGCCATCCTTTCTCGTATGTTTATTCCCATGCCCATTTCCAATCTACCCCTTTGCTCTGAATAACAAAATCCACAAAAATGCCGGGTGTGATAATTTCATGAGGATCTAACTCACCTACAGGTACAATTTCTTCGACTTCAGCAATGGTTGTTTTTCCAGCCATCGCTACTAATGGGTTCGTATTCCTTGCACTTGTCTCATAAATTAAATTTCCAAATTCATCAGCTTTTTTTGCATGGATAATGGATACATCAGCAGTTAGTGGGGTTTCTAATAAATATGTTTTTCCATCTACTTCTACTTTTTGTTTCCCTTCCTCAATGATACTATCTAAGCCAATATCGGTTAAAATGCCTCCTAACCCTACCCCTCCTGCTCGGATTCTTTCTGCTAACGTTCCTTGTGGCGAAAATTCAACTTCTAACTTGCCGTCTACCATTAATTGCCCGGCAACTGGATTTGATCCAATATGGGAAGCTATTAACTTTTTTGCTCTTCCTTCGCTAATCAATTTTCCAATTCCGATCGTAGGAAATCCAGCGTCATTTCCAATTAAAATGAGATCTTTCCGATTATGATCAATTAAACCATTTATCAAAGTCGGTGGATTTCCTACCCCGCCAAATCCACCAAACATTAATGTACATCCATCATGAATGCACTCCATCACTTCGTTTAAACTCCTTACTTTATTTAAAGACTGATTAGTATCAGGCACGAGTGCTACCCTCCTATCCTCCTTGGAATTCTTTTAAAGTTTCTGCAAAAAGCGCCACTAATTCATCGAGTTCTTTTTCTTTAATCGTTAATGGAGGAGCAATAATAATTCCGTCTCCTTCTATTCCATCTACACCGGCGGAAGAAGGATAAAGGAGCAAGCCTTTATCTCTAGCTGTTTTCACCATTTTTTGTGTTAGACTTCCATGTGACTTTGAATGAAATTCAACCCCTATTAACAGGCCCTTACCACGAATGTCCCCAATTATAGGGTTTTGTTTGGCTAGTAAGTCTAACTTTTGTAGAAGCATCTCCCCTAACCTTTGCACATTTTCTACTACTTTTTCTTTTTCGAGATAATTTAAAACAGCAAGTGCAATGGCTGCAGATTGCGGATTCGCACTAAATGTATGACCACTCATAATGCTTTTTGAACCTCTTATTATAGGGAGCATCACCTTTTCGCTTGCAAGTGCAGCAGCAATTGGTGTATATCCAGCACTAAGCCCCTTTCCAAGTGTGACTATATCCGGTTTCACATCCCAATAATCGATCGCAAACATTTTTCCCGATCGCCCAAGACCTGTCATCACTTCATCTGCAATAAATAAAATGTCATACTGATCGCATATTCTCTTAATCTCCTGGTAATAGCCCTTAGGTGGAACAATGACGCCACCAGCTGCTCCAACAATTGGTTCAGCAATAAAAGCGGCAATATGCTGAGCCCCAATCCGTGTAATGGCGGTTTCTAAGTCTTTTGCACAAGCTAGCTTGCAATTCGGAAATGTTTGTTGGAACGGACATTGGTAACAGTAAGGTGCGGCAACACATGGATAGTCTTCTAATAATGGGACAAAGCGTTCCCGTCGTTTTACATGTCCCGACATTGATAAGGCACCCATGGTAATTCCATGATAGCTAACCCAACGTGAGATTATTTTATTTTTAGTTGCTTTGCCTTGTTCTTGGTAGTGTTGAATCGCTATTTTCATAGCTGTTTCCGTTGCTTCTGATCCGCTATTTACAAAAAAGGACCAGTAATCTTCTTTTGCATCCAATCGTTTATTTAAATCATGAGCCAATTCCTCCGCAGCCTCTGAGGTAAATTGAGACCGATAAACAAATGATACTTTCTGCAATTGTTCATATGAAGCATGAATGATCTCAGGAAGGGCATGCCCAAGACTTGCTGTTACAGCACCAGAAGATCCGTCTAAATATTTCTTACCTTGATCGTCGTATAAATAAATTCCTTCTCCTCTAACAACGGTGGGATAGTGTTCATCCATCATTGGTTTAATTAATAAAGAACGTTTCATAAGCATCTCACTTTCTTTTGGAGGACTCACCAATTCAATAGCATTAGAAACGAAAATAATTATATTTCAATAATCTTTTTTGATTCATTAATTGTTCATAGCTCAGGCTTTTTCCGAGTTTGCTCGTATCGATCAACAGTAGTTGATCTTCAATCTCTTGAATGATCTCTTCCTTTTGATACTCCATCCCGCAGCTTTTACATTCAAATCCAGGCGTTTCTGTAATTTCAATTGCTCGTGTGCCATCAGGAAGCTCCCAATATACTGTACAATGTATTTCTTCTGCTCCTATTTGTTCACACCACTCGCACTTCACAGCCTACACCCCTTTCTGATTTTCGCTATTTGAATGAGGGCTATACTTTTTCAATTCAGCCTGATATTTCTTCTCCTTCAACTGATCCCGTTTTTCTCTCCGATCTTTCAATGTTGAATATCCTTCATTTTCTTGATATGACGATCTCCTATTGTACCGTTCTAAAGATTTAGGAACGAGCGTACTTAGCTCATCGTTCAGTAAAGAAGAGATTCCTGTATTTGATTGATTCTTCTCATAATTTTGATAAATATGACTGAAATAATCATCCGCGCGACCTGGAACATAGCCTTGTGGCTCCGGATAACTCGTAATGACCCCTTCAAAATTTCGAAGAACTACTTTTTCCGGACTTTGTGAAATTAAATAATTAGGCTGTAGAGTAATTTTCCCCCCTCCACCTGGGGCATCTACTACAAAAGTAGGTACGTTGTTTTTTATAGGATGTAAAAAATAATAAAAAAAAGTGATTAGATTCTAATATCCAATCACTCCCTTAACGTATAGATCTAGCCTATTTTTCCTTTCTCGTCTGTTTATATAGCTGTAAAAATGCTTTTGCCATTTTTTCAATGTTAGGTTTATTAACTTCTACAATCGTACAAGGTGGCTTTGATCCCTGGCTCTTCGATGAATGTTTTTTCATAAGCATCACCCTATAGTCTTTTTACTAGATTGATATTCCAGTAAATAAGAGAACTTGCACGTCCATTTATGCGATAGCTTGTACTTTTTTTCGGGTAATGATAAATATGCGTCTGTTATGTTATGATAAAACAACAAAGGTTAACTCATTAAATTTCGTGGTTAACAATCGAACTGCTCGAACATAACAGATTGGGGGGAACATATTTATGTATAATTTGCGGGGACATCATCTATTTTGTCTTCTAGGTTATCGTGGAATGGGATATTCTAAAGAATACGTGCAAAATATGACGCGTATACACCAAACTTTAAGAGAAGACCCTAAGACTCCAACCCATATTATCAAGGGGCCTGATCAATTATGCAATAAGTACCCTAACTCAGGTGAATATCACTGCCAACACGATAACATCTATGAAAGAGATGCTGCTATTCTAAAGTTAATGGGGCTTGAAATCGGACAGATTTTATACTGGGAAGACATAGAAACTCGTATTAGGAAAAATGTTATTCCTTCTGATATTCATACAATCTGCGAAACTTGTTCTTGGCGTACTTACGGGGTTTGCGAAGAAGGAATTGAAGAACTACTCGCTGGTAAAGGGTTAAGGGAGGTTGAATAAATCCTCCCTTATTAATGGGAAACCCCAGCCCTAAAAAGACTGGTGATAACAACTTATTGTTAAACAATTTCCAATTACTTTAATATCTTTTTATCCAATTTATAAACTCCATAAATAATATAACAAAATAACCCCAGAATGAAGAAAAGGCCAACAAAGGGATTGTTAAAAAAAGAACTTGATAGAGCGATCGTTAATATAAACATTCCAATACCCGATGCGAATTTAGTGTAGCCAATCGCCATTTCAGAAAACTCCGGTTCTTCTTTGTACATCCATCTTTGCCCTAATAACATACTTTCTTCAGGATAAAAATAAGTCCATATTAACAACCCATATATAGGAATCATGAAAAAAATGGTTAAAAACATCTGGTATCTCCTCCTAATCAACAGCAAAGCTTTTATACTACCTATTATACATCTACGTTATTCCCCCTTTAAAGGTTTCACATTGTCAAGAACAGACTTAAGAGCAAGGCTTATAGTTAAGCATTGCTCTTTTAGAATATCTCTTCCGTAATGTTAATCGAATGGATTTTCCTTTTCGCATCGATAATCAATTGAATTAGCTATATCAACTAGCATGTTAGGAGTGACCTTATCAGAAACCCTCTTAGGAATACTCAACATGTATTGCCAATGATCTCTTTCAAAGACGAGAGCTTCAATCGAATCTGAAACGTTAATAAATTTTGCTTCACTTCCATTCTTTAGTGTAAATCGTTTCATCACACGCTTATTTTTTATCGGAATTTTATGTTCGATAGGTCGTACAAAAACAACATAGTGATTTTCTGGAGACTTCTCATTGATAAACTCCAATTCAAGAGAATCGTTTATGTCACCTTCTGCATCACTAAACCTACCGAAATGATGTGTAAAGCTTAAAGGAGGAAGTCTTAGCGGTAGCTTTAGATCTTGTTTGAAATGATGCTCAAATTCTTTTACTGCTTCTTCAACCGTTATATATCCAATTTCAGGATAAATTTCCTCATAAGGGCGACCCTCATGGTTTGTATTTGCAGCTACGAACTTACTAGTAATGCCAAAAATGAAAAAACTACAAACAAGCAACACGATACACTTCTTCATTTACATCATCCTATTTATTAGTTACGTATAGATTTACCAACTAACTAATAACTATGCGATAGTGAAATACGCTATCACGCGCCTACAAATTAATGTGAATGAGAGATTAATACTTTTTACATACATAAATCATCTCACCGCTAGACTCTTGTAGAGGTGTTTGCTCCCAATCTCCATATGATTGTATAATCGAAAATCCGTTCTCATTTAATAACCGTTCCATTTCCATTGGGAAAACAAACCGTAGAGATATCCGCTCATTCTCTACACTTATCACTTCTCCTTCGTTATTCAAAATTTCTTTAAAGGTCAAACATTTTAGAATTTGCGTTAAAGGATGATAAATTTCACGGTGCTTTTCTATTACTTTTTGATTCGTTTTATTGTAATAGCTCGAACTCCATTCATTCGTTTTCATTAGCTCTTCTAAATTGGGAAACCTTGTTCCAAAAATAAAAATACCCTCATCTTCTAAATGCGAATGAATGGATTGAAGTAACTGATTTTGTGATTCGTTTGTTAAGAAATGTTGGAAAGAGTTTCCTGTTGTGTATATAAGAGAACATGTTGTATCAAGTCTCAAGTTCGTACAATCCTGCAGAATCCATTTAATAGGTACGTTTCGTTTTTTTGTTTTTTCTTTCGCTCTATTTAACATGCCTTCATTTAAGTCGACACCTATAACCGAAAAACCTTCTAACGCTAGCGGAATTGTGACTCTACCAGTTCCACAAGCAAGGTCCGCTATTGTTCCACCTTGTTTTTTTGCCCACCTTAATATGAGTGGGAAATCTTTTAAATAATGATCATATTGTAAATCATACCATTCAGGATCCAAGTATTTATCCATATTATCGTGAAAAATGTCTTCTTTTTTCAATAATGCGAACCTTCCTTCGACTTTATTTCTCATTTATTTTCTATTGTAGGAATTTGGAAAAGACTCTACTGAGATTGCCTCGCTTCTTCCAGTTACCTCTGATTCGAGATGAGTTTTTCACATTTAATCCCGTCTTCAATTAATAATCGTTTTCTTTCTACGATGATAGTAATGAACAAGGATAAAATAAAGTACTGCACTACATACGGTAAAGATACGAAATTCCCACAAAGTGTACAAAGAGTATTCTTCCAAATAATGATTTGCATCTAGAAAAGATGATAACAGCAACCCGCTAAATATAAAAATACCTAACATATATAGAACTTTTTTCGTATCGACAGGTTTCACTTGATTTGTTTTCCCCACAAAACAACACTCCTTCACTTTAATACATTAATCTTCCTTACTAGCTGCTATTAGCTCTTCACTATCTCTAGATTCTTCGTCTTTAACCCTAGCTTTAGAATTAGTAAGATAATAGACGGAACCCAATAATGCCCAAAAATAAACCAACCCTAGCCCTAAAGCTAAAGGTACTTGTTCTCCCACTCTGTAAATAGATTTTACGTTCATGAAAAAATCCCCACCGATGAAACCATTAAATCCATTAAAATAAAACAAGCTACTGACAAAAACATAAAAAATAGTAATAATGAATAGTCCCCTCATAAATCCCCCTAGTTTAAATATTTTGACAATAAATCTCACTAAAAGAGTACTCAATCTCAACCTGTTTCATTTACCAATTATTTCATATTAAATGTTAGTAGTATATACGAAAAAAATCAAAAAAAGTTCCATCTTTACATTCCCTAAAAAAAGTACGCTGTTCTTATTGAACAACGCACCGATTTACTTCCAAGTTCATCTGACATTTTACTTTCTTGGTAACGACTTTTTTCAGAACTCACCAGCTTTATATTTATTGATTAACGTCGTTCGGACAAATTCTCTACATTCTGAAGACATCGACGATCGTTCAGGGTGAATCACATCTCCATATGGAAGTCCCCCAACAAACTTAACTTCTCCTTCAATGTCCTTTCCTAAAACGGCATCATGTCCTATAAATTTCACAAAAACGGTATGATGCTCAGTTCTTTCAAAATCAAGGATGCTTACTACATGCTCTTTTTGCATCTTCTATCCTACTTTCTTACTTTATAGTTACTTATTTTGAGAATCGTTTAATCGAAAAAGGTGAAAGATCAATATCATTTTTTCCTGAAACGATTAAATTACTTAACGCTTGTCCTACTGCACTACTAAATTTAAATCCGTGTCCAGAAAAGCCCGACGCGATCGCAACATTAGGATAATTCGGATGGCGGTCTATGATAAATCTTTCATCCGGTGTTAGTGTATACATACATGTTCTTCCATACTTTAACTGTCCGACTTCAGGAAGATATGCGGATAAAAATTGAGCCAAATCATCCTCATCTGCTGCCACTTCCCCAAACCCGACCAATGGCTTATTAGGATTGATTTGTTCTCCTCCGTCATGACGCCCTACCTTAATGCCAGCGCCGTCAATGCTAGGAAAGCCGTAATACATTCCATTTGGTGTATCAAAAGCATATGCCGGGAACTGATCAGAATGATAAATATCTTTATTAGCATCAAACCAGGCGAATGTCTTCCGAACTGGTGCAAGTGGCAAGTCTAATTCTAGCATAGAAAGAAGTTCTCCTGACCAAGCCCCGGCTGATATTACTAATGCATCAGCATTGTATGTTTGGTCATCTGTTTTAATTGTAACTTTGTCATTTAAGATAGAGATGCTCTTTACTCTACTATTCGTTTGTATGGTGGCTCCATGAGATTCCGCCAGTTCTTGATAGGCTTTAATACTCTCTTCACATTTAATTACACCAGATGTTGGTTCAAAACAGGCCAGGTCATGTTCAAACATTGAAAATCCTGACCATTTGTCTTGAACTTGTGTTGCATTCATCACTTCTATAGGCAAAGAATACGTTTTTGAACTTGAAATAATGTTCTGTATGAATGCAGAGTCTTTATGACCTACATTTAATACACCTGTTTGAAGAAACAGGTGCTTGCCTGTTGTCTGTTCTAACTCTTTCCATAACTCTTTTGCTTTTAGGACGAATGGGACATATTCTTCCCCTTCTCCATATGCATAACGAATAATCCTTGTTTCTCCATGGTGACTACCTTTATTATGTGGTGGTTGAAATGAGTCTAAAAGCAGCGTGTTTTTTCCACTTTTAGATAGAAAATATCCAGCCGCCATCCCCATTGACCCAGCTCCAATAACAATTACATCATAGTTCATCTTACAAAATCCTCCTTGTATTTCAATAGATCAATAATATTCTAGTTTCAATTGAAAAGGAAAGTTTTTTCGTTCCTCGTTTCGCGTGGACTTCTCAAGAATACTCGAAGGCATAACACGTGAATAATAAATTTTTTTAATCACTATTTTTAACGTTTCATTTAGTAATTCTGAATCTTGAATCTCATTCATTGTTTCAATGTTTAATAGAATCTCTTTGAGCTGCGAATTACGATCATCCGTTGACATCTCGTTCAGTTCACATTGTAACTTTTCACGTTGTAGGTCAAGGTGTGCCAGCTGACTCTTCAGATCTTGATTTTTTTCTAGTAATTCGATATGAGAAAAAATTCCTGAAACAGCCAAATCAATCAACTTTTTCTTTTGAACTTCCACTTTTTTTCTCTGAATTTCTATCTTATTTAATCGGTACTTCAACTCGTCTTTTGCTGTATTACCTATCTCTAAATTCATCAATTTTAAAACTGTCTTAAGATCTTGTTTATATGATTGTATATATTGCAGGACATTTTTTTCAACATACTCGAGCTTGATACCTGAATTGCCGCACTTCTCTCCGCTATTTGTTAAGTATTCACATTTTTTAATCATATACATATTGGACTTTTTATCATTTCGAATAACCATTTTCCTTCCGCATTCGGAGCAATAGAGTAAATCTTTTAACACCGTCACTCCTGTGTTCAGAGCTGGTTTTTCTCTAGTATTGACCGAGGACTTCGAACGAATTTCGATTGCTTTGTTGACGTCATTCCACACACTTTCTTCTATAATGGCAGGATGACTGTTCTCACAAATGATGCTTCCATTTGTCTCATGCACAAACTTTCCATGTTTTTTTATTTTTTTGCGATCTGTAAATACCGTCCACCCTTTATAAACTGGATTGCAGATGATTCGTTTAATAGAAGGGATGTTGAAATGGTTCCCTGTCGCTGATTTATACCCTTCTGCATTTAACCTGTCTCTAATCTTAAAAATTCCTTTACCTTCAGAATAAAGTGAATAAATATAACGAACTGTTTTTGCCTCCTCTTCATGAATTTCTAATTTTTTTGTTTCTGGATTTCTCCGATAGCCAAAAGGAGGACTACCTGATATATATAAACCAGTCTTGGCCATTTGCATTTTATTATTTTTTGAACGTTTTCCGATTAAAGCATGTTCCTGTGACGCAATCAATGCTCCAAATCGAAACGTAAGAACATCATGATCATTATTTGCTAAATCATATATTTTTTCAGGTGTAATAATTACCTTATCATAATCCTTACAATATTGAAGGACCGTTTCAGATATTAATCCATTTCTTGACAAGCGAGAAAGCTCTACAACAAGGATTGCATCAAATTTCTCTATTTCCCTTAATAACTTTTGTAATTGTGGCCTCTGGTCCAAATCAGATGTTCCTCCTGAAAGAACTTCCTCGTACGTTTCAAACGTATACCCATTTCTAGTTGCTAGTTCTGTTAAGATCTTACGATGGTTCGTTAATGTTTCGAAATTTTCTGACCTTTTCTCTTGAGAAATACGAAGGTACATAGCAACGTGCATATTTCTATTAAACGAAGGTAACATGCTACAGATCATCCTTTCGCTGTTCTTTCATCCAGACTATAAAAAATGATGTAGGTACGCTATAACCAGACGTATGACCGCGAAGGCCTTCAATTATTTCCAACCCCTTTGAAACAGGAGCCCTAAAATGGCCGATTCCTTCAGATAAATCACATTGGTAAATGTAATAAGGACGAACTCGAATTTTCACTAAATCATAATTCAATTTCTTCATAATTGGTAAGCTATCATTAATACCTGCTAAAATGACAGCTTGATTTCCAACAGGAACTCCAGAATTCACTAACATTTCACATGCCTTTTTTGATTCTTCTGTTATTTCAATCGACGTATTAAAATGAGTGTTCAACCAGACTGGATGGTACTTTTTTAAGATGTTACACAAGTTCTCAGTTATACGTTGCGGAAAAACGACAGGTGCTCTTGTTCCAATTCGAATAATTTCTACATGTGGAATATCACGTAGGTTTTTTAATATATATTCTAGAATCTTGTCATTAATTAATAATCCATCACCTCCAGATAGAAGAACATCTCTAACTTTCGGCGTGTTTTTTATATAATGAATGGCATCATCCAATTGTTTCTTTGGCACACCCATTCCGATTTGGCCAGAAAATCTTCGGCGTGTACAGTAGCGACAATACATCGAACACTGATTCGTTACTAGAAATAACACTCTGTCTGGATAACGATGTGTCAATCCTGGTACAGGTGAATCTTCATCTTCTTCCAAAGGATCTTCCATATCGTATTTTGTCTTGTTGATTTCTTCTCCTATCGGGACCGATTGCATTCTAATTGGGCACCTTGGATCATTCGGGTTCATTAATGATGCATAATAGGGAGTGATATTTAACGGAATTGTTTTTGTTGAAATTTTCACTCCTTCTTCTTCTTCTGGTGTTAAATTGATTACCTTTTTTAATTCTTCAAGCGTACGAATGGTGTTCGTTAATTGCCAAATCCAATCATTCCATTGCTCTTCTGAAACGTCTTTCCAAAGTTCAATATCCTTCCAGTGGCGAGTTGGTTTATATAAATCCATTTTCATGTTGGTATACCCTCCTAATAAAAGACTCACTATTTATAATGCAATTATTGTGCCACCTTTTTAGTTTATAATTGTTACTTTGAACCCCTTGTCAAAATCAACTATCCATTCTTTCTCGTGATTGACTTTAACTACAGCTGCCTAAATTTAAGCAGTTCATTAATCAGAAAATGAATTTGGCATGCCTTTACAACCTGCCGAAAATAGAGCATTACCTCCAACATTTTGGCATCTATACCATTTGGTAAGAATTGCATGGTGTTTTCCTACATAAAAACATCCATGACCATACAAACTATTTTCAAAACCAAGAAAGAGGTGTTTTTAATCATGGCAAGTAACAACAATAATTCAAATCAATTATTAGTTCCGGGTGTACAGCAAGCATTGGATCAAATGAAGTATGAAATTGCATCAGAATTTGGTGTTCAATTAGGAGCTGACACAACTTCCCGTGCAAACGGCTCTGTTGGTGGAGAAATTACAAAAAGATTAGTACAAATGGCTGAGCAACAAATGGGTGGATCTCAGTTTTAATAATAAGAAAACAGGTGTCCTTAGTAACGGATTCCGTTAGATCTAGTAAACAAAAATACGAACAAAGGCAGCGATCTCCGCTGCCTTTTTAACGTTACTTATGAAAGTCAACTACGAAACCCTAATTTATCCTTTAGCTAAAACTACTTCCTTTATGAAAGGTTGAGGAAATATCTTTTAACTCTAAGTCTTTCGATGATGCCAGATCAACTATATAATGAAACTATAAAAAGGGGGAAGAATGTATGAATGAAGAGACAAGAGGAAAAAAACTAACAATTACCATGAACAAAGTAATTACAGCAGAGGAATTATCAGCTGTTTTTAAATCATCAGGTATTAAAAGACCAGTCGATGATGTAGCTCGGTTGCAGCGTATGATTGACAATGCTGATATTCTGATAACTGCCTGGGATCAAGAAAACCTTATAGGAGTTGCTAGAGCTATCACAGATTTTAGTTACTGTTGTTACCTCTCAGATTTAGCTGTTCATCATCAATATCAAAACATGGGAATCGGGAAAGATTTGGTTCAATTCTTACAAAATCAAATAGGAGAAGAGGTAGCATTAATCCTACTATCCTCCCCAACTGCCATGGGGTATTATCCACAAATTGGTTTTGATAAGATCCCAAACGGTTTTATAATAGCTAGAAAACACTAAATTAAGCAGCAAAAAAAATCCTTGCCTTACAGAAAGAGAGCGCACTAACTATTACCCCCTGTTGCTCTCTTCCCTGTTTTGAGGTCACAGAAAAGGACATATAATTGCTAGTATTAATGAAATTAAATTTTCGAACACATTCTCTTGATTGCCTGAACGACAATTTCTGGTTGATCGTTCTGAATATAGTGGGCACTTTTACTAGCCAGGACGAACTCTCCTTTTGTAGATGTTTCAGAGAGTTGCTTTTGCATGTCATTCCATAACTTTTGAGACTGTTTAGAGTAATGCTGTTTTCTACCTGCTGAAATAACAATCATAGGTAGATGTAACTCTTTTTTTAGTTCTTTCAATTGCTTTAAACTTGCCATAAATTCATTATAATCACTCTCATAAACAAACTGCTTACGATACGTTTCTTGAAACTCATTGGACATCGTTGGCAAAAACGTTTCTCGATAGTCTGCTGGAGTAGTATCGACTAAAACGAGTCCTGCTATGTCTTCTGGATACTCATCCGTATATAGCCTTACATTTACTCCACCGAATGAATGTCCTACTAATACATACGGTGGACTTATATTCAAACTGATTAGGAGAGTATTAAGTTCTTTTACCATGTTTTGACTTGTTCTAGGTAGGTTGCTTTTTTCACTTTTCCCTATACCAGCTCGATCATATACAAAAACTTTTGTAAACTTCAATACTTCTTTGAGGACAGGATCCCATGACGTAGAATCATCTCCATATCCTGAATCAAAAACGACTGTTACATTGTTTTGTTTATTTCCTAGTAACTTCGCAAACAGTGTATAACCACCAATGTCAATATACATACCTTTATCCATTTCCACTTTTCCTCTCTAGTTTGCGATGATTATGACTATATTTAAAGAAATTAGTAATAAATTTATTCTATACATTTGTTTTAATGAGAGTTTTTTATCTACTATTCTCGTAATAAAACCACATAAAATGACGATCAATCCCCAACTCCAACTCGGTATAAACTCCATAACTGAATAAAGTATTATAAAAGAAAGCGTAGAAACCATTACTATATAACCAATAATTCGAAAAGCTTCCTTAAGGTTTTCCTGACTTTCCTTATCTAAATCTTTCACTACTTCCCTCCCGATATATGATATTTACACTTTCTGTGTGTTGTATTTTTCTAAGCCTGTTTTCGTAAAGATTGTTGTTATGAAATAGTTTTTCCTCATAGTGAAATGGAGCGGAAGTCACTCGACTCCTGCGGGAATGCAGAGGTAAGGGCGAGACCCCACAGGCGCAGCCGAGGAGGCTCGGCACCTCCCCGCGGAAAGCGAGTGGCTGAAGCGCAATGGAACGAACATGAGGAGAACACGTATCCCATAAAAACAACAAAGTATGCGAAAACAGCCTTTTCTAATACAAATTCATGACCGTTCTCCAAAAGTCCTGTAACGGACATAAACGTATACCCTTGCTCTTTTAATTCATTGTTAACAGTAGAAACTAGGCTGTATTAATATGATTTCGCCATTTAAACATATCATAAAACTCTCGCGTATAGAGTGGTAAGAATAATATGCTTAAAGAATCTCATGTCGATTGAGTAGCCACTTTCTTTTCATTAAAAAATCACTTTAATTTCCAATTATTTTTCCATTTTTTTAAAATTTTATTTACAAACCTGTATTGACCGTACTATATTAAATAATACAGTTAGTTCAGTTAATACAAATAATCATTAGCGTATGAAAGGAGGCCAATATGTTTCAATTAGATCTAAGAAGTCGTGTCCCCATTTACGAACAGTTAGTTGAAAAGTGGAAAGAATTGATTATTCAAGAAGTGTACGAACCCGATCAACAGCTCCCTTCTGTCCGAGTTCTAGCACAAGATTTAACCGTAAATCCTAATACAATCCAAAAAGCGTATCGTGAATTAGAACACCAAGGCTATATTTACTCAATACCAGGTAAAGGGAAATTTGTTGCTCCTCAGGCGACAACCACAAATGACGAGAAGGTGATGAAAATGAAGCAGGAATTACTGAAATTGTTATCAGAAGCACTTTACCTCGGTATAGATAAAGAAGAGATTCTAAATTTAATTACACTTGCTGAGCAATCAACTAAAGGGGTGAATCAAGATGATTAATGTAACGAATCTGCATAAACAATTTGATGGATTTCAAGCAGTAAATAACGTTACCCTACATATTCAAAAGGGCTCTATTTACGGCTTGCTTGGATCAAACGGTGCAGGAAAAACAACTTTATTAAAGATGTTAGCTGGTATTTATAAACAAGACTCAGGAGAAGTTCTTATAAATGAACAAACTGTCTTTGAAAATGTCATAGTAAAAGAGAAAATGATTTACATTGCGGATGCTCTATACTTTTACCCAAATACAACAATCCAGCAAGCAGCTCATTTTTATCAATCGGTCTACCCTTCTTGGAATGAAACACGTTTTCAAATGTTGCAAAATGTCTTTCAAATTGATCGCTCTAAGAAAATACACCGGCTTTCAAAAGGAATGCAACGGCAAGTAGCATTTTGGCTTACGTTATCTACCATGCCTGATGTGCTCATTATGGATGAACCATTAGATGGATTGGATGCAGTTATGAGACAAAAGATTAAAAATCTTCTTATTCAAGATGTTGCCGAACGTGAAATGACAGTGATCATCTCCTCTCATAACCTTCGAGAAGTAGAAGATCTTTGTGATAATGTTGGCATTATGCATGGTGGAAAATTAATTATTGAGAAGGACTTAGATGACTTAAAATCTGATGTACACAAAATACAAGTTGCGTTTAAACAAGGAGTTCCTTCTGAATGGCTAACGAGCTTGCCTATTCTTTATAAGGAAGAACGAGGAAGTGTTCTTCTTTACATTGTGCGTGGAAAAGAACAAGAGATTATATCTCAAGTACGTAAATATCAACCAGCTATTTTTGACTTGCTTCCTTTGACGTTAGAAGAAATCTTTATTTATGAAATGAGGGACGTTGGTTATGAGATTGAAAACATTATTGTTTAATAGGGGAATTTTCATTCAAGATATTCGTAACGTTGGATGGATCAGCTTAGCCATGTTACTTTGTTTGCTCTTCTCTCTCCCACTTCAACTTCTTATGGCTTACACAAGAGAGAACGAATTTCACCATTTTGATCCGCCTAATAGTTTATTTGCCCTTTCTAACGATTTTCAAATTTTCTTGATATTTACGTTTCCTGTTTTACTAGCCATTTTCTTATTTCGTTATATTCAAGTGAAGCTTTCTAGCGATTTTACCCATAGTTTGCCAATAAAAAGAGAACATTTATTTCATCAACATGCTTTGTTTGGCTTGCTTGTATTACTTGTTCCAATCTTCATTACAGCTATTAGCTTATTCGCGTTAGGACAGTTTCTACCTTACAAAGAGTTATTATCCTTCTCGTCCATTTTTAATTGGATGACAATCACAGCTCTCTTTTATATTTTTGTTTTTCTAGCTGGTGTGTTTGTTGCTATGTTCACAGGAATGTCTCTCCTACAAGGAGCCCTTACCTATATTCTCTTTTTCTTTCCTGTTGGTGTGACTATTTTATTTGTGTCAAACATAGAGTTTTACTTATTTGGTTTTACATCTCATTATTACTTAAATCAGCAATTAGAAAGTTTAATTCCTTTTATTCGGATTACTCAATTGGATCGCCTCCCTCTTTCAATAATCGAAAGTATGATTTATTTGCTTTTATGCATCGTGTTTTATGTTGCTGCCGTAATTGCTTATAAAAAAAGAGGGACAGAAATAGCAACTCAAGCAATTGCCTTTCAATCACTTCGTCCACTTTTTAAATACGGGGTCACTTTTTGTACTATGCTAGTTGGTGGTCTTTATTTTGGGAGTTTACAAGGTGGAATGGGTTGGATTCTATTTGGGTATGTAACAGCAGCTTTTCTTGGCTATATTTTAGCTACAATGATATTAGAAAAAACATGGAGAGTCTTTTCTAAATGGAAAGGATATGCCGCCTATATCATTGTTATGGCTCTATTAGGGTTTTCGTTGCAGTTAGATATGTTTGGGTTTGAGAAGAAAATTCCAAATGTGGAAGACATACAAGGTGTATACTTTGGGGAATCTGTCTATAGTGTCATTGATTACGAAGGACATACGAACCCGTATTACGAGGAAAATAGAAGACTGTACATTGAACCAACTTATTACTATACAGAATCAGAAACGATTAAAAATATTCACAGTTTACATGAACAGATCATAAGCGAAAAGAAACTCCTTAAAAACATGTCAAATACATCCAATTCAGTTGCCATTCGTTATAATTTAAAAAATGGCGACCAAATTGTTAGATATTATCAACTACCAATCAGCATTTACCAAAAGCAGTATAGAGAAATAGTGGAATTACCAGAATATAGACAAAATCAAAATCCGGTTTTGAAAGTAGACGATTTGTCTAATCTTAATCGTATTTCCATTCACTCTTACCGAGCTGAAAACAGAGTAACGTTAACGAATCCAGATGATATTGAAGAATTTCATCAATTGATTCAAGCGGATATACAAAATCAATCATATGAAGAAACAATGGATTCAAGAAGTTGGTGGTCAGAAATTTCTTATGAATTTAATAATAATCAATACCTTCAATTTTCTTGGAAAAAGTCATATACGCTCATTGATAGTTGGTTAGAAGAAAAAGGACTATTAGACCAAGCACGTGTAACAACAGATGATCTTTCTCATGTGTATATTGTAAAAAATGAAGACAATAGAGATCTTCATGAGGTGGTTTATGGTAATACAGGGTTTGAAGAGAGTCTTTCCGAGAGAGAGGATGCTTTGAAACTAGCCAACCCAGATCAATTGACGGAAATCCTTGAAAAATCAGGCGGAAGCTATAGAGGCGATTATATTGTTGGTTTTTACTTTAATAATTCTATTCATCCAGAATTTGAAACGATTACGATCGAAGACGCCCCAGACTTTCTATTAAAAGAACTTCCTTAACGTTTTTGGAGGGCAGTGAAAAAGTCATTTTTTCTTTTTCACTGCTTTCATTTTTCTTGTGGCGAGTTTTCCCTCACTTCGTACTTCATTGATAGAGTCAACTTTGTATACAGTTCAAAATTAATGGAAGACTTTTTCATACTTTGTTGTTTTAATGGGGTACGTATTCTTCTCATGTTCGCTTCATTGCGCAATGGCCACTTGCTTTTCGAAAACAGCCAATCAATTATTCTCCAAGAAGTTCCCGTGTTCGTTCTAAAATCTCTTCATCTTTTAAACGAAATTTAAATTCTACTCTTCGAGATGCTTGATTGCTATAATTCCCTTCTTCATCGGTACGACCTTCCGTATACGATCGTCCATTAACAGTTAATTTCTCTTCTACATGTTCTTGAATGTGTTGATAGGGAAAATCTTCACTAAGGATATACTCTGCCACACTAAAAGCCCTTTGCTGAGAAAGTTCTAAGTTATATAAATAACTCCCAATTTGATCGGCATGCCCTTCTATAATAATCTCAGAAATATAGTCTTCATACCCTCTCTCTAATAATACATCTAAATACGCAGGCACAAATTCATCCAAAAAAGTAAAGGCTTCTGGTTTTAACACTGCAGCATCAAATTCAAACAAAATATCCGTATTAAAAATTAACGCTCCCGTTTGTTCATCGATTTGAATATTTAACGACGAATCAGTAAATTCTTCATTTAAATCATGAATTAAATCAACACGAACTCCCATGATTTGGTCAATGGTTCGTTTCATTTCTTCAATCTGAAACGATTTGATAACCATCATAATAATGAAAATGAGAACAAAACATAGGAGAATGGCCGTTAATAAATCAGTAAATGATGGCCAAAAGTGACTCTCTTCCTCTTCTCGATGAAATAACCGCTTATACTTTTTAATCATTTGTTCCAACCCTTACTCGGTCATTTTGTCTTTGTGTGTCTTGCGATAATAACTGAAGCTGACGATTTAAATGTTGAAACTCTTGACTCAATTCATTGAGCGTTTGCTGCAGATAACGGGCGCTTCTTTGTTGGTTTTCCTCTGTTATGTCACCAATTTGCTTAAATTCTTTTTTGATCGCTTCATTCATATCAATAATATAATCACTAATATTCCTACTGATTTTATCTAATTTATCCCCCATCGTTCCTTCAACGTTTGTAGCTAATTTGGATACGGTCTCTTTAAAAGCAGATACACTGGATTCTAGTTGCTTATCCTTTTGATAAAAAGAATCAGACATTTGTGTCAGAATACGACTCAACTCATTTAATAATTGGTTGTTTTGCATATTAGTTTGTTCATGTGATCGTGTTGCATCACTCAAGTATTTTTCTACAGCTTGCGAGTTAGTCGAGTGGTGTTGTAATTGATTCATAAATTCGTGATTAAATTGTTTCAATTCATCAAAACGATACGTTAATAAATTTTTATACTCTCCTTGAGCCTTTTGAACTGTTTCAATTGCTTCAGGTAAACGATTTACAGAATGACCAAATGCATGAAAGTCACTTCTTAATTCTCTCAAATATGAATTCATTTCGAAAAGCTTCGAACTTACATCCTCTCCAAATATTCGTTCAAATAGATGGGTATTTTCTTTCATTACACGAGTAAACTGCTCGCTCTGGCCATTTATTTTCTCGAAACTTGTATGAATAGCTTCTTGTCGTTGTGTAATTGCTGTAAAGAAGTCTTTCAAATCAATGACTGACTGTTGAAAATCATTCTTCGCTTCCATTTGAGAAGTTGTTAGCTCTGCAATTTTGTGATAAGTTTCCGTAAACGCACTCGTCATTTTTTCATTTCTTTGATCCATTTTGTAAAAATAAGAAAATAATTGATCGAAATTTTTATTTAGCTTGGATACTCCTTTATCAAAACCATTTGTTACTTCTTTTACATTTGTAAAAATGACCTCAAAATCCTTAAGGTTTTCTGATAACCCTTCATTAAATTTTGCTAAGTCTTTTGCTGACTGTTGCAGACCAACTGTATATTCTTGAAATCCTCTAAAGGAGTTAACGATGCTTTGTAATGATTCTTGATTTGTTTCCTTTAATTCATTTATAGATGAGTGAATCGTTTCTGTAACAGTAATGAGACGAGCCATCGAATCTTGTTCATGTTCCTCCAAAAATGCTTCTGTTTTCAGCATAATATCCGTTAACAAAAATTCTGTGTTCGCTACACGAGTCACGATTGTCATGATTAAAGATAGTCCCATACCTGCGATACTCGTATAAAACGCTACATCTATGCCACCGAGTACTGCTGCTACATTCTCAACTAGTTGATCCCCAGTAGAATCAATACTTCCGAGCGACATAGCAAGTCCAATAAACGTACCTAACACACCAATTAATATAAAAACAGACACCGTCATCTGAATCATTTTAATAAGACTAACTACCGGTACGTTAACGACACGCCAACTAGAAAACTTCTTTTGAACGAAAGTCTCAACTTTTACTGATTCTTCTTGATTTTTTTGTTCAAATTCCCTTTGGAAATGATTTAATGGTGCAATGTCTAAAGAATTCGTATCATGAACATAATTTCGTATTCTTCTTAACTTGCTATACAATGTAAAATGAATCAAAATCGTTACGGCAAAAGAAAAAAATAACACCATAAAAATGGTTTCAATCAATGGATTAGATAATATAGTTTGAGCTTGTTGTTCACTCGTGAATAGACTCAAAATAGCTTCAACCATTTCAAACTCCCCCTATATATTTGTATTGTCAAAATAAGAAATCTTATAACGTTACGAATTAGCTTAATCATGACAGATCTATTGTTGTATATAGCTATTCTGCTATTGGACAAATCATGCATAGATCGACAGGGAAGTTTTGATGCTTTAGTTTGTAGAGTTAGTGTAGATGAGCAGTTCGTAAAATGGGGAGTTTGAAGAGGATTGTATCATGGAAATATTTACTTCCTAATCATTACGTAAAATCACACATAAAATCAGTTATGTTTAAACAATACTATTATCAAAACCAAGAAAGAGGTGTTTCAATCATGGCAAGTAACAACAATAATTCAAATCAATTATTAGTTCCAGGTGTACAGCAAGCATTGGATCAAATGAAGTATGAAATTGCATCAGAATTTGGTGTTCAATTAGGAGCTGACGCTACTTCCCGTGCAAACGGCTCTGTTGGTGGAGAAATTACAAAAAGATTAGTACAAATGGCTGAGCAACAAATGGGTGGATCTCAGCTTTAATAGTGAATGAAAAAGGGATGTTCTAAATGGTTAGAACATCCCTTAATTATGCTCTTTTCAATCCAATTAAAAGATCATTGACCATAGAAGAGCTATCTAAGGACTCTGCCTTCATTTACGCTTCAACAACTTTTCGTAACCCTTCATTAATAAGATTATCCCATCCTTGATCCATTCTTTCTCTAATAACTGAATGCTTCTCGTTTGCTTTTGAAACTTTAGTTTCAGGAGACTTCCAGCCACTATGGACAAGTGTAAACTCCGTTTGATTTTGCAATTCTTTAAGAGAAAAAGTAACGATCCACCCATCTGTATCCCATGAAAAAGAAATATGTGTTGGTTCGTTTACTTCTAATACTTTGCAAGGAGAAGGACCAAACGGGGATTGCAAATGAAAATCTTGTCCGACTTTAAGTTCAAAATCATTTGGCATAAACCATGATTCAATGCCTGAAGAAGTTGATATGGCATTCCACACTTTTTTTATCGGAGCTTTGAAAACTACCGTATGTCTAATATCTTGTAAAGTATCCATTTGATGATCTCCTTTTTAATGCGAAATTCGCTTTAATGTTTTCTTTATCTACCTTGACGATGGCAAAAGATTCGATCCATCTCTACTACTTTTTGATGATCAAGAGCAGCCCTCTAAAATACGAACCTCCAAATAACGGCGATTAAAATGGCCAAAATGGGAATTAGAACCAGATACATCCAGAGTTGATTCTTCATGCTTCTTTGACTGGAGTATGCTGTATCCTCCGTTTTTGTTAATGACAATGTAATTACTAAAGATATAATACAAACAATGGTTACTAAAAATAGTAAAAACTTCATGATATTTTCTCCATTTTAATTTTAATATACTTAAAAAGTAAAACCTATGTAAAACTAACTTTAGTATAAGGGTAAAGAATTTCCTCATTATTTACAAGTGTAACATACTTATTTCTTCTAACAATTCAAGTACTAGTAACATCTTAACAGTCACTTAAACATTCTCTGAATCTATTGTCACTAGATTTTTCATCAGATTTATGGTAAAAGAAAAACAAGAAGAAAAATAAAATTAAAACAAAATACAAGATTTCACCTTTTTAATAAAGGAGGAAAAGTTGAACATGAAACTCGAAAATCATTATATCACCCTTTACTCACATTTAGGTCCGACCGATGTTAACGTGTTTATATCGGAAATTGCCGAACTACTTTCATGCTCCGAGCGGCATGCCAAATCTCTTATCAAACAAATGCAGGACCAACAATGGATTACTTGGCATGCAAGTTCAGGAAGAGGAAATGTATCTAAGCTCTGTTTTCACATTTCTCCACAAAGGCTAATGCAACAACAGGTTCAAAGATGGTTTGAAAATGGAGATCTCAAACGAGCAATAACTTGGATAGAACAGCAGACCGAATTGGATCAATCTTTCCTATCATGGATAAATGAGTATCCCCAGTGGATACAAAATAATGGGATGGATATTCTTAGGTATCCAGGTTATGGCCATATTCATACATTAATCCCATCTGAGATCACATCAAAAAGCGAAGCGCACATTGTGGAACACGTTTTCAATCGTCTTCTTCAATACAACAGCGAAAAAGACGAATTTGTTCAAGAGTTAGCTCATTACTGGGAATACGATGAAGAAGGGCTTATTTGGAGGTTTTATTTAAGAAAAGGGATTGTTTTTCATGATGGAAGTCCCTTAACATCTGAAGTAATTAAGGAGAATATAGAATTCTGGGATAAAAGAAACTGTTCATGGAAATTAAACATGGTTGAAGACATTGACCATATTGACGTTTCATCACCAACTGTTATTACTTTTCATTTAAATAAGCCAAACCGCTTATTTCCACATGTTTTTACAGACGTGAAATCCATGATTATCCCTGTTCATTTGTATAAGAATAATCCAGACTTATTTGTTTTGAATCCTGTTGGAAGTGGGCCTTTTCGAATAAAAGAACATATTCGTAATTACCTCGTTCTTGAATCTTTTTCAAATTATTTTGGATACCAGCCTTTATTAGACAGGATCGAATTGTACAATATCGCTAATCAGATAGGAGCAGAAACCAAACCTATTGATTATCGTTTTTTATATGAAAAATCGGTTGTACATACACATAAAAAGAATTTACCTCCATATGGCATGTACATAGTATCTAATCATCAAAAAGCAGGAATTCATCGCCAACCAGGATTCCTAAAAATGCTAGCTATCGTCATTAAGTGGTTGAATCCCACTCATAACAATCAAAATAAGGATGAATCACAAACAACTAATGATTTAATAAAAGCAAAAAACTGGTTTGAAGAACAAGGCTTAACAGGACAAACGATCTCTCTAATAGCAACTAATAATGAAGATCATGATAAATTGAACCTTTTGTTGCAACAATTGACACATTTGTTTTTAGAGTTAGGGATAACTCTACATACAGATGTGTTTCAGAGAAACCAGTTACCAAGTTCAGAACAACTTTACAAAGCTGAACTGATTTTAACTTCTTTAAGCCATGGTGAAGACAAATTTGATTCTTTCATGAATGCACTCAGCCTTAATACAAACGTTATTTACAACTCTTTGCCACTTGAAGCAAAAGGATTCATCCGTTCTTTGGCACAGGAAATACAGCAGTGCCGAGATTTAAGAACAGCTTATAACCATTTGACACAAATTAAAACCTTTCTTTTAGATCATAATTATATCCTTTTTCTCTGTGAGTATAATGAACATGTAAAATTGGAATTCGATGATTCAATTCAAGGTGTTGAATTGAATCGTTATCACCGATTACAGTATCAGAAATTGTGGTTAAAAAATGAAAGAGAAAAATAGTCGTTATTTACAAGTAGCGACTTTTTTCTCTAGCTTATCAAACTCCATTAATCGCTCCATAAATTGTATTCTATAATTTCTTCTTCATCTGAAACAGATACCCACCCTAAGGCTGATAAGTCAAATTCGCTTGACTCTCTTTCCACTTCCAAGTACACATCCCACTTATTAAAATCATCGCTCCTAGCTACGTCAAAAATCTTCACATCTTCAATTGTGATACTTAATTCATTCTCATGAATATACTCTTCCGCAAATTCGATCGCTAGATCTTTAGCATGATCTAAAGGCAATGTTCCAAAAGAGCAGCCAGTAATAAGAATAATGAAAGAAGTAAGTAAGATCAAATATACTTTGTTCATAACCATCCTCCCTTATTAATAAATCTATTAATTTAGACGTTCTAACTAATAAATAAGTTTGAAATTTTACCAATATTTTTACAAAAAACTATAAAAAGAAAGGGTACGCCTTAGTTTAAGCGATACCCCCTTTTACTTGTCCTCTTAGCGTAAAGGCTCGTACAGATCTGCGTAAGCCAATTTATGACATATCATATATAAAACGATATATATGGGAAACGAGTAAAAAATGCTCCAATCTACAGATGAATACAGCCAAGGGATTTTACCACCCTTGCCATCTTTTTTACCACTCTCCGCCAGGGAATTTACCACGCTACGCCAACATGTTTACCAAAAAAGCCCTACAGATTAACATTCTAGTAACCTGATA